>DATEOJ010000071.1:0-3580 GCA_035274235.1 Pyrinomonadaceae bacterium | reverse complement strand
AAAGGGCGCACGATCATCGATGTAAAAGGCCTCGTCATTGCACCGGGCTTCATCGATCTCCACTCGCACGGACAGGACGACGAAAATTATCGATATAAAGCACGCGACGGCGTGACGACCGCTTTGGAAATGGAAGCCGGCGTTTCACCTGTTGCCACCTGGTATGCGCGACGCGAAGGGAAAGCGCTCATCAACTTCGGGGCAACCGTCGGTCACATCCCCGCGAAAATGGCGGTGATGAAAGATACGGGAGCATTCCTGCCACGTGACAACGCCGTCAACAAGGTAGCTACACCGGAGGAAGTTCGACAAGTTGAGCAGCTTATAAAGCAGGGCCTCGACGAAGGGGCGCTCGGCATTGGTTTCGGAATCAATTACGTGCCGACCACAACCCGGAAGGAGGTCTTCGATCTCTTCGCATTGGCTGCTCAATATAGCGTCGCGAACTACGTTCACATGCGTCATGGCGGGGCGATCGAACCGGGAAGCGCGGTCGGTTCGTTACAGGAAATCCTTGCGGACGCCGCGGGTACAGGAGCGTCACTGCATGTGGTTCACATCACCAGTTCGTGCCTGCGGCAAACTTCCACTTGTCTGGAAATGATCGAGGGCGCCCGGAAGCATGGAATCGACGTTTCGACGGAAGCGTATCCATACACCGCGACCCAGACGCGGCTCGAATCGGCGATCTATGACGAGGGCTGGCAGGAGAAGTTCGGCATCACGTACAAAGACCTGCAATGGGTGACGACCGGCGAACGCCTGACCGCAGAGTCTTTCGCGCGCTATCGAAAGGAGGGCGGCTCGGTAATAGGACATGCGATCCCTGAGGAGGTCTCGCGTCTTGCAATGGCCGACCCGCGAGTGATGGTTGCGAGCGACGGCTTGATCGAAAATGGCAAAGGCCACCCGCGAGGTGCGGGAACTTTTGCACGAGTGCTTGGGTTCTATGTTCGTCAGCAGAATGCCGGGTCGTTGATGGATGCCATTCGCAAAATGTCGTTGATGCCCGCGCAGCGTTTGGAAAAGAATGTCCCCGCGATGCGCGACAAGGGCCGTATCAAGGTCGGTGCAGATGCCGACATCACGATCTTCGACCCGGCAACCGTGATCGATCGCGCGACGTTTGAGAAGCCGGCACTCTACTCAGAAGGCATCCGCCATGTCCTTGTCGGCGGCGTCTTTGTGGTTCGTGATGAAAAGATCGTCGAAGGCGTCAAGCCCGGCAAGGCGGTCCGGCGTCCGACGGGGAAACAAGGAAAGTAGATAACAACGAGACCTATGAAACGATGCCCACAATGCGGACGAGAATATGACGTATCGATGAGCTTCTGTCTCGACGACGGAGTCGAGTTGTTGTACGGACCCGGATCGATCGTCGATGAACCCGCGACCGCCATGTTGACGGATGCGCTCCCCGACGCGAGGACGCACGCGCAAATTCATACGACGACCGACAAGACGGCGGTGCTGCCGTCGGGTATTGCCGCGCCGTCGAAGGGCTCGTTCGACAAACGACTTTTGGTCGCGCCGGTGATCCTCGCCATCGTCGTTCTTGGCGGATTCGTTGGGTATCGATACTTCAAGTCAGATTCGTCGCACCAGATCAACTCGATCGCGGTTCTCCCATTCCAGAATCGTAGCGACGACGCCGACACAGAATATCTTTCCGACGGTCTAGCCGAATCGCTCATCTTTCGTCTCACCCAGTTGCCGGGACTGAAGGTGAGTCCAACGAGTTCGGTAATGCGCTACAAGGGCACGGAAAATGATGTCGCAAAGATCGCGCGCGAACTTGGTGTCGATGCAGTGATGACGGGCCGTCTGATGAAACGCGGCGATAATTTCAACATCACCGTCGAGCTTGTCGATACGCGAAACAACACGTCGCTATGGGGCGAACAATACGAGCGCAAGATGTCCGACTTGCTCGCAACGCAGCGCGAGATCGCGGCGGCGATCGTTCAAAAACTCCAGTTGAAACTTGCCGGCAACGACAAGGCGGTCACCAAGAAGTACACCGACAATAACGAAGCGTATCAACTCTGGATGAAGGGACGCTTTCACTTTGCGAAGCGAACAAAGGACGACCTTCTCAAGAGCATCGAGATCTTTGAAGAAGCGGTTAAGCTCGATCCGAAGTTTGCACTTGCGTACGTCGGTATCGCGGAGTCATGGGCGGTCATGCCTTCGTTTCCATATGGGTCTCCGGAAGAGTGCATGCCGAAAGCAAAAGTAGCTGCGCAAAAAGCCCTCGAGCTTGATCCGGACCTTGCGGAGGCTCTCACCGTCGACGCAATGATCGCCGCGACATACGACTGGGATTGGGCACGGGCCGAAGCCGGCTTCAAGCGCGCACTCGAGATCGACCCGAACGTCTCCATTGCTCACTACCGCTACGCCTGGACCTTCTTGAGTCCGTTGGGACGACACGACGAAGCGATTGCCGAGATGAAGATCGCGATGGAGAAAGAACCGCTTTACCTCATACAAGGCGCAAACTACGCCGCAGTCCTGATGTATGCGCGGCGTTATGATGAAGCGCTCGCACAAGCGAAGAAGACCTACGAGCTTGATCCGAATTTTATCGGCAGCATAAATTGGCTCGGCCACGTGTCTGCGATCAAGGGAATGTACCCCGAGGCCTTAGCAACGGTGGAGAAGTCGCTGGGTTCAGACATGCCGGTATCGACAACGGCCTGCTACGCCTATGCAAAGACCGGCCAGCGCGACAAAGCACTTGCGATCATCCAGCAGCTGAAAGAAAAGGAAAAGACAAAGTACATACAAAATTACTGGTTCGCGATCTGCTCTGCAGCAGTTGGTGACAAGGACAATGCGTTCGCCGAACTCGAGAAGGCGTACCAGAATCACGACTGGTTCCTGCAGCGGATAAAAGTCGATCCGTATATGGATCCACTCCGCGGGGATCCTCGGTTTGACGAGTTGGTCAAGCGGATGAAGTTTCCAAACTAGCGATCAAACGATGCACTGAGGAGAGTTTCCGCAGGACCTGCAAAAGCAGAGCAATTAGGACGGTCACGAGGTCGCGAACAGCGATTTCACGCAAAGAACTTCTCACCAGAATTTTTTTATCCGTTTCCGTGTGTTACCTTTTAGCGAATTCTCACACCAACATGTCAGACCACAATCGAATCGGTAACTCGATCAGCTATTACCGCATAGTATCGAAGCTCGGTAAGGGCGGAATGGGCGAGGTGTACCTCGCCGAGGATACAAGGCTCGAACGCCGGGTCGCGCTGAAGATACTGCTGGCCGAAGTCGCGAACGACGAGACGCGTGTACGCCGTTTCGTGCAGGAAGCCAAAGCTGCGTCCGCGCTAAACCATCCCAACATTCTCACCGTCCATGAGATCGGTAGTGCCGACGGATCGCAGTTCATCGTCACCGAGTACATCAAGGGACTGACTCTGCGAGATCGCCTCTCGGAAGGTTCGCTATCGCTTCGCGAGACGTTGGACGTGACGATGCAAGTAGCGGCCGCGCTTTCAGCTGCACACAATGCTGGCCTGGTTCATCGCGATATAAAACCCGAAAACATAATGCTCCGCGACGACGG
>DATEOJ010000070.1:0-5547 GCA_035274235.1 Pyrinomonadaceae bacterium | reverse complement strand
CCACGTTTACCAAAGCCACCGGGGACGAGGATCGCGTCGTAGTCCTGAAGCTCCGCTTCGTAACCATCGTTCATGAGGTTTTCGGACTCGATCCACGTGACATTAACGCGCAAGTTGTTCGCTACACCGGCGTGCGTCAGTGCCTCCCGCAGCGATTTGTATGAATCTTCCAACTCGACATATTTTCCAACGATCGCGATCTTGACCGTTCCGCCCGACGGATCCTTGATAGTCGCAACCAGCTCGCGCCAGTTCTTGAGATCCGCATGCGGGAATCGCTCGCTCAACTCGAGATCTTTTATGATCAAGTCGTCGAGGCCCTGTTCATGAAACGCGAGCGGTACTTCGTAGATCGTCGGCACATCGAGCGCCGAGATAACTGCGTTCTCCTGCACATTACAAAAGAGCGCGATCTTCCGTCGAAGATCCATCGACAGCGGGCGATCGGAACGGCAGAGCAGGACGTCCGGTGCAATACCGATCTCTCGCAACTCGCGGACGCTGTGCTGCGTGGGCTTTGTCTTCAACTCGCCGGCCGCAGCGATAAATGGAACGAGTGTTACGTGCACGAAGATCGCGTTGCCGCGGCCTTCTTCGTTACCCATCTGGCGGATGGCCTCCATAAACGGCAACGACTCGATGTCGCCGACCGTCCCGCCGATCTCAACGATCAGCACATCGGGCGTATGCTCATCCGCGACGGTTCGGACGGCTTTCTTTATTTCGTCCGTGATGTGCGGGATTACCTGAATCGTTTTGCCGAGATAATCGCCGCGTCGTTCCTTCTCGATGACGGAAAGATAGATACGGCCACTCGTCCAGTTGTTCGCCTGAGAAAGGCTTGCGCTCGTGAATCGTTCGTAGTGACCAAGGTCAAGATCGGTTTCCGCGCCGTCATCGGTAACAAACACTTCTCCGTGTTGAAACGGAGACATCGTACCCGGATCGACATTGATGTACGGGTCGAGCTTCATCATCTGAACCTTCATCCCGCGTGCCTCGAGCAGGCATCCGATCGAGCTTGCAGCCAGTCCCTTGCCCAGGCTCGAAACTACACCGCCCGTTACGAAAATGTATTTAGTCATAAGTTTGTTCGTCGATCTCGTCGTTCGTCGTTCGTTGTTCGTCGTTCGTTGTTCGTTGTTCGTTGTTCGTTGTTAGTTCGAGTGAAGCTCGCCTCTCCGTCACTCTTTCTCGCCTACGTCTACACCCTTACTCTTCTTCTCCCCTACTCCCCTACTCCCCTTCTCCCGATCTCGGCTCTTCCTCATCATCTTCCGCCGCGTTCGCTTTCCCTTCCCGCTTCTTCTTCTGATACCGACCTTCTTTCATCTGCGTGATCACTTCCTTCGCCTTGGCCGCTTCCGGATTCATCAGTTCCTGCAGAGCGTTCATGCTCGCACCGATGGCCGTCGTGCCTTCAGCGGCGTTTCGCTCGAACTCCTCGGCAGTCCGCGGTCGCGGTTTCGAGAGAGCTCGCAGACCGACGAACGCTCCGACGAGAATCAACACAAAAAATGCAACGCCAATCCAATCACCGATCACTTCAGATCTCCCATCCGTAAACAACGGTTGCGTATTCCGTATCGCCAAGTTTATGACAATCGTGCGCCACCACGCGTCCGCCATGCTTCTCGTAGAACTTTCGATACGGACTCATCTCGAGCGTGTCTAGACACATCGAACCGTAACCGGCATCCTTCATTGCCCGACGACACGTTTCAAAGAGTCTCGCACCTAGCCCACGACGCTGATACTCGGGCAGAAGATAGAACGAGTACACACGAGCGTCGTAACCATAGTTCTCAAAGTTGGGGGTTCCGAAATCGATAAACCCGACGACGCCGCGTTCATGCTCATCCGCGACGAGCAATCGATAACTCGGCTCCGAGAGTCGATCCGCAAAAACTTTTCGTCGTAGATCGACCGAAAGGCTGTTGAGGTAATTCTCAGGCGCGACACCTCGAAAAGATTCTTGCCACGACTCGACATGAACCTGCGCGATCTGCGGTACATCATCACTCGTCGCCGATCGGATGCCGATCTTCCGGCTTTCAACGATGCGACAGACCTTCTCATAGTCTTCTTGCGTATCGACGCCGATCGAACTCGAAACTGCCTCAACTACACGGATCTTCGCCCCATCTTCCAGCGCACGGAGTTGTTCGAGCATCTCGACTCGTTCCAAGGTGGTTGCCGGAAGCCGGCTCACCCGAAGAAGATAGTCCCGCCGGTAGACATAAAGGCCCGTGTGCTTCTTGAAGATCGAGAGCAACTCAGGTTCTTCATTGATCGCCACATTCGGATCGCCGCCATGTCGTAATGACGCCTCGCGCGGAAACGGCATCGGTGAGCGGGAAAAGTGGATCGCGTAGCCATTGTCACCGACCACTACTTTTACGGCATTAAAATTTAGAAGCTGACCGAGACTTTCTATCGGCTCGAAGGTCGTCGACATATCCGCGTTATCGTCCGAGAGGAGTGCATTAACCGCGGTGTCGATCGTCTCGGGAGCTATGAGCGGTTCGTCGCCCTGAACGTTTACGATGATTGAATCTTCGGGGAGTCCTTCGGCGACTTCGGCGAGCCGGTCGGTACCGGAGCTGTGATCCGGGGAAGTCATGACCGCCTCGATCCCCGCATGCGTGACTACGTCAAAGATCCGTTGGTCATCCGTGGCGACGATCACCCGAGAAACAGTTGCTGCCTTCCGCGCACGGTCAACCGTATGAAGGATGAGCGGACGCCCGTCTATAGGCAGAAGTAGTTTCCCCGGCAGACGAACAGACGAATACCTCGCGGGTACTATTGCGATCACAAGTTTTTGATGATTTTTCCCGTGATGCTCCACGGGCTTTTAGGTTATCCCGAAACTGGTACGTTGACAAGCTGAGGCGTTAAGTTTGGCCGATAAGAGACATATTAGTTACACTCGGACGCGTGGATATCTCCAACGACACACCGATAACGGACCCTGTACAACCCGTCAGCCGGCTCGTGCTTACGCCCGACAATCCTCCGTGGAATATTCCTGTCGCGATCGGCGTATGGCTACTCAGTGTGATCTTTATCCTGGCCGTGCCGATGTTCTTCGTCGTGCCGTATGTTGTAAGTCAGGGTTTGGATTATTCGGATCAAGCCCGGTTGAAAGACTTTCTCGTCACCGATCCGACGGTCGTCATCCTCCAACTTGCACCGATAATTCTCGCGCACCTATTGACGCTGTTCGTCGCCTGGTTCGTCGTCACCAAAGCAAACGCGTATTCGTTTCGCGACACGCTTGGCTGGAACATGAACGGCTTTCGAGTTTGGCACTCGATAGCGTTAACACTATTCTTCTTCGGCGTCGTCGCAACGCTCACCGTCATTTTTGGAAAGGTTGAAAATGATTTCGACCGTCTGATCAAAACGTCGAGGGTCGCCGTTTACCTGATAGCGTTCTTTGCGACATTCACCGCACCGATAGTCGAAGAGGTCGTCTATCGCGGACTCTTGTACTCGGCCTTTAAGAGAAGGTGGGGGACGATCCTCGCGATCATCGTCCCGACGTTGCTCTTCACCCTCGTCCACGTTCCGCAATACAGCGTCAACAACACTCCGGACTATGCGACCGTCATCACGCTTCTACTTTTGAGTCTGACGCTGACACTCGTTCGATCCGGTACCGGAAACCTTTTGCCATGTATCGTTCTGCATACGATCTTCAACGGAATTCAGTCGGTACTATTGATCGCCGAGCCATACGTTATGCCGTCTGATCCGGTCGTCCCCCCGGGATTTTTCTTTTAGGACAATCAGTACGCGAGGAAACAAAAAGCACGCGAGCGGGTCGCGTGCTTTTTCTGCGCAAATTCAAATAAGCGTCTACGGCTTCCTGGTGTTACTTTGCGGTTCCGTCATCCTGATCGGAGCGGACGGCGGTGGTGACGATGGAGGCGGCGAAGACGGCGACGATCCTGAGGACGAGGAGGAAGACGAAGAGGAACCGGAATTCGATGTGTCGAACGAGCTACCCCCACGACTTCGTGCTTCCGAAGCTTCAACCCGCACATACGGCGGCTGCGGAGCACGATTCCACTTCCCGCCTAGACCTTCGCCTCCACCAGTAGGTGTCGAAGGAGGTGGCGTATTTACCACCGGCGGCAAGTTATAGTTTCGAACGCAGTGGTTATAGCCGTATCCGTACGGTGAGCTCCATCCGTTTCCAAACGGCAGGAAGCAGTAGCCTCCGTAGAAAGGATCAAAGATCCAGAGGCCAAACGATCCGAACATATTCCAGATGCTGCCCCAGCCTCCCATCAAGCCTGACCGAAGATTTACCTTCTTCAAGCCCGCCGTAATTCGAGAAAGCTCTTTACTGCGTTCCTTACTCCAAATATCAAACGCGTCCTTCTCGTCTCGATCGAACTTCGCGATGATCGCCTCACCATCTGCGGTAGTTGTTGCAACACGTCCGCCTTTAAGGTACTCATCTCCCCCGATAGCAAGTCCTTTCCATGTTTCAAAACGTGTCTCGCGGCGTTCCGAAATATCGATACGGTAGACACCCGATGCAACGAGCGTATATTCGTCCTTCGGCGTTGTGATCGACACCGTGAATTCATCGGCGGCATAAACTTCAAAGATCGCGGTGCCGCTGTCGATCCGGAGTTTCAAGTCATCGAGCGACGTCGTCTCAAACTCGAAGGCTGAAAGTTTGTCGAGACGAAGGAACGAACCCGGATTCAAGAGAATCTCGACTCTGCCGTCGACGCCGGTCGAAACGCGGTCGCCGATCTCCAGTTTATCTCCCTTCAAGAGCAGACCGCTTTTACCGTCCTTGCGGATAACGGCCACGGAGCCCTCAACGAAATTTACATGCCCGGCTTTCGCTGAGATGATGTAACGGTCACCAGCTGCCGCCAAAAGTGCGTCGTCTTTCTGGGCAAACGAGCTTGAAATAAAAATTAGAGTTATTGTCAGACAACCGGCAAAAAACCCGATGGATTTACTTCTCATTTGTGGCTCCTTGAGGAAAGTTGGCTCCATCTTAATTTAATTTTCGACAATGCGGCAATCTATTTCGTCTTACAGCGTGTAAGAATATGTAAAGAAGTTCTTACATATCAGATACTAGAAACAACCTTTAACGCATTCACGTAATCATAGCTGTTGACCGGGCCCTGGGGCCCACGCACTGAATACAAAATGGCAACTTTTCGTGACCCCAACCAATGTTTCGCCCCACTTGAAGTGATCGAGCGTTTACTCGAGATCAGGGCTGAGCTTGGATTCGAGCAGACTGTATATATTGACAGGTGTCAGGAGTTGACCGACTTCCTGGACGCGTATGGCTTTGACATCTATGCCTTCGCGACCACGAACGAAAAGATAAATTACGGCGATTACAGAACGCCGGTAGTGCCAGGTGGCGGGCGCCTTCACTCTACGGCGAAGGTCCATTGACCTCGCCACTAACCCGCCCGGGAGGCAGGGTAAGAAAAGTTCACAATCAACTAGGAACGCGGAAGGTGATCTAAGCATTAAGGCCTTCCGCCTTTTTTTGTT
>DATEOJ010000069.1:0-19025 GCA_035274235.1 Pyrinomonadaceae bacterium | reverse complement strand
GCCGAACAGGCCGAACGCGAACGCGCCGAGCAGGCGGAGAGTCATGTTTTTGAACTGAAGCACTATGTCGAGCAACTCGAGCGAAGCAGTTCGGAATTGAAACAGAGCCAGGCGAAGTTCCGCCATGCCGCTTATCACGACTACCTGACCGGACTGCCGAATCGAAACTACTTCGTCGATACGATCGGTCAGCTCATCGAGCAGAAACTCAAACAGCCGATCATCAGTTACGCGGTGTTGTTCCTCGATCTGAACGGTTTCCGAAAGATCAACGACAGTCTCGGCCATTCGGTCGGCGACCAACTCGTGAAGCAAGTTGCGGGGAGACTTTCGAAAATCGCTCGTCAAAATAGCGTAGTCGGTCGTTTTAGCGGGGATGAGTTCGCGATCATATTGACGAACGATGCGACCGAGGAGTCGACGACAGAATTCGCGGAAGCGGTCGCGAAGACCATCGCTCAACCTTACATCCTTGATGCACGTCAGGTGTTCACGAGTGTGAGCATCGGCATCGCGTTCGGAAATCTGAGTTACGAAGAACCCGAGGAGATCCTGCGTGACGCAGATATCGCGATGTATCACGCGAAGGATCACGGAAAAGATTTCGTCATCTTCGACGATCGAATGCACGTCCGGGCTGTTTCGCTATTGCAGCTTGAGACGGACCTGCGGTACGCGGTCGAGAGAGATGAGTTCGAAGTTTACTATCAGCCGATCGTAGATCTTGCGAGCCTTGAGTTGCGCGGCTTTGAAGCTTTGGTGCGATGGAATCATCCGACTCTCGGAACGATCTCGCCGGACCGCTTCATCCCGATCTGCGAAGCGACGGGCCTCATAATCCCGATGACGCTTTCGGTCCTCGAAGCCGCATGCGCACAGACCGTCGCCTGGCAAGAAAAATACGGAATTAACCAACGGCGATTTGTCAGCGTGAACATCTCCGGATCGCATTTCGCTGATCCCGGTCTGATAACTCAGATCGAGACAGTCTTAAAGAAGACCGGTCTCGAACCACACAACCTCAAGCTTGAGATAACCGAGACGACGATCATGGAGAACGGTGAGAATGCCGTCGACATGTTGCTTCGGATACGTGATCTCGGCGTGCAGTTGAGCATCGACGATTTTGGAACGGGTTACTCGAGCCTCGGATATCTGCAGCGGTTCCCGATCGATACCCTGAAGATCGATCGCGTCTTTATCAAATCGATGGAAGACGGACGCCAGAACGGGGAGATCGTTCGTGCGGTCCTGGCGTTAGCGGATTCACTGAATCTTGAAGTCGTCGCGGAAGGGATCGAGAGCGTTCACCAATATCACCAACTGCGAGTTTTGTCGTGTCGGTACGGGCAGGGTTATTTGTTCTCAATGCCGGTGCCGCACACCGAAGCCGAAGTCTTGTTGGCGGACCCCACGCGATGGAAACGGCTGCTCGGGGGCGGCGACATGGTGATCCCGGATCACGATCACGACAAGCCTCAGTATCCGGCGCATTAGCCAGCGAACACGGCAGGTTTCCTATCGAGTGGAAACTCGATCTGGTATCGATGCGCGAGTGCGAGCAATCGTTCTTCCGACCAAAAAGTTCCGATCAGCTGCGTACCGATGGGTAGGCCTTCGCTCGACAGTCCGCAAGGAACACTGATGCCCGGTACGCCAGCGAGATTTGCGGAGACGGTGTAGACGTCGTTGAGATACATCGCGAGCGGATCGTCGCTTTTCTCACCGAGCTTGAACGCGACGGACGGAGAAGTAGGCGTCAGGATCGCATCACATTTCTTGAAAGCCTCGATGTAATCACGCTTCACGAGTGCACGAACCTTTTGTGCCTTCGAGTAGTAGGCATCGTAGTAACCGCTCGACAGCACATAGGTGCCGAGCATGATGCGACGTTTGACCTCAGCCCCAAATCCTTCTTCACGCGTCTTGAAGTACATCTCGCGCAACGCGTGTGTGTTTTCAGCACGGAAGCCGTAACGGACGCCGTCATACCGAGCGAGGTTCGATGACGCTTCTGCTGTTGCAATGATGTAGTAAACCGCGATGCCGAACTTGGCGTAGGGAATTTCGACGTCGACGATCTCCGCCCCGAGCGAACGAAAGTTATCGATCGACTGCTCAACGGAATTGCGAACCTCGTCGTCTAATCCTTCGCCAAATAACTCCCGGGGTACTCCGATTGTTTTTCCTTTGATATCGTCGTCAAGCAGCGACGCGTAATCAGGCACGGGCACGTCGGCCGAAGTCGAATCCATCTCGTCGCGGCCGGCGATGACGCCAAGCACATCCGCTACATCTCGGACCGTCTGTCCGAAGATGCCGATGTTGTCGAGAGAAGAAGCAAACGCGACGAGACCGTATCGCGAGATCCGTCCGTACGTTGGCTTGAAGCCGACGATACCCGTAAGCGAAGCAGGCTGGCGTACCGAGCCCCCCGTTTCCGAACCAAGGGCTGCTCGAACAACGCCGGATGCGACGGCCGCGGCCGAGCCGCCCGAACTTCCACCCGGAACGCGGGTAGTGTCCCAGGGATTTTTCACCGGACCGAACGCCGAACTCTCGTTTGAGGAGCCCATCGCAAACTCGTCCATGTTCGTTTTGCCGACGACGACCGCACCGGAGTCGTTAAGACGTTTGATCGCCGTCGCGTCGTAGTGCGCTTTGTAGTTGTGAAGGATCCGCGAGCCGCAAGTGGTCTGCAATCCTTTTGTGCAGATGTTGTCCTTGATCGCGATCGCAAAGCCCTTCAAACGGCCGTCGCCTTTCTCGACTTCTTCGGCGCGCTTTTCCGCGTGTTCGCGTTCGATGGAAAGGAACGAGTTGAGTTCAGGGTTAAGCCGTTCGGCGTCGTCTAGTACTTTCTTGATATCGTCTTTAACCATTCAATTTCACTTTCGAAAAGCTTGCGATTCCAAAGGCGGAAACCCGACCCGTAGGGAGGGTGTTAAATTTCAAATTTCAAATTTGAAATTTAATGATGTCTCGTCATCTGGAGACGCGGTCTACCAACCACGTCGATCCTTCCTTCTGCGTTTCAACGTGAATCGCTCGCTGTTCGCTTACCGCATCGTCCTTCCAAAAAAGCAGTACCTCGAAACTCGTTCGCGACCCGGGCTGTAGAACCTTGCACTCACCGATCCGAAAAGCTTTCGGTGGATTCTCCATGTGCGTGAATGGATCGGTCACCTGCGGGGCCTGACGTAAGCTTTCGAAAAAGTTCGGCGTCAAATATTCTCTGCGAGCTTCCAGATCCTTATCGGTAAATCCGAGGTCGTGTCCGAAATGGTACGAGTACAATTCCCGAACAGCGTCTCGCGAAGGTGTGCATTCCTCAGATTCGAGATTGGGGATGGAGCACGACGTAAGAAAAGCAACGCCCAAAAACGCCCACAAGCTGATCACCGACCACCGACCACCGACGACGGCTCTCATAGAACCTTCGGCACCTGGAAATGTCCCTCGACCGCCGACGGCGCTTCGCCAAGAGCTTCGGCTTGAGTAAACGAACTGCGAACTTCGTCGTCGCGGTTCGTTTGAGTTCTCTTACCCTCATCAGTCAGCCCGCCAAGCATCGGCTCGACATTCTCCGTATCGAGTTCATTCAGCTGCTCGACATACTTCACGATCTCCGCCATCTGCGGCGTGTACAACGCGACTTCTTCGTCGGTTATCTCGAGATGCGCTAGCGTCGCTACTTTCTTTACGTCCATACTCTTACCTAACCTCTTAACGCAGAGATCGCGGAGACATCTGAGGAAGGGCAGTTCAGTCTCCGCGTGCTCCGCGATCTCTGCGTTGAAAGCTAACTGCCGAAACTCCGACGACGAACTAAACAATTTCCCGCCGCCAGCAGGAATTGCTTTCGCAGTTCCTCATCCTCGATCTTGTCCGCGGCCGATCTCAATTCAGGAGAGATCTCCGCCTCGGCCAATTCTCTCAACTCACTCTCGTCTCGCGTCACCCTATTACCGAGGACGGCATTTTCATCTACTCGCAACTCGATGAAGGTCACAAATGGCGACCCGAGCGCGGCGTTCAATTTGAAAACCATCTGGCCGCATAAGTCTTTGAGATGTCGCTGCCAAGTGATGCTCGATACCGCGACGACGAGCGTCGTGTCTTCCAAACTAAGCGGCACCGTATGCTCGGCAAGCGAGTCTCCCGCGATGCGACGCCACGAGGCGAAAACGATCGCCTGGCGTATCTCATCGACATTTTCTGCGTCGCGAAGAACGCCGGAGAGCGTGCGAAAGAGATCGAGCATTGGGTATTATCTTAAACGAGAAAAGAACTAACTCCTAAAATGATAGATCTTCCCCGAATTGTACTTGCGTCCGGGAGCCCGCGACGCTCCGAGATCATGAACTCGGTCGGTTGGCCGTTTGTAAAAGACGTGCCCGACATAGACGAGAGCGAGCGTGAGGGTGAATCTCCCGAGGATTACGTCCGTCGTCTCGCACGCGAGAAGGCCCAGGCCGTCGCGGGTTCGCATCCGGGTGAGATCGTACTCGCTGCCGACACGACAGTGGTCATAGACGGCAGGATCATCGGCAAACCAAACGATGAAGATCATGCCCGCGAGATGATCGAGATGTTGTCGGGGAACTGGCATGAGGTCCTGACCGGAGTCGCCGTTGCGATGAACGGAAATGCCGAGCTAGGAATGCAGCGGACCCGTGTAAAGTTCGCACCGATGAACGACAAGGAGATCGAGTTCCTGGTCCGCGAGGGCGACCCACTCGACAAGGCCGGAGCTTATGCCGTTCAGGCGCAAGCCGCGTTATTTATCGAAGCGATCGAAGGCGACTACTGGAACGTCGTCGGTCTGCCGATCAGTCTCGTGTATGAGATGGTGAAGCGGGCGGAGAAGTAAAAAGTAGAAAGTAAAAAGTAAATTGGGTGGTGATCCGACGTTGGATCTCCACCCGAATTTACTTTTTACTTTCTACTTTTTACTTCGGCTACGTTCTGATTACAAGAGCTTATCAACCGCCTTCGATATCGGCACCGTCACGTCGAACTTTGGATCGATTCCGCCGAAGGTTCCCGCGACGTTACCTTCTTTGTCGAGAATAACGAATGACGGCAGTTGGTCGACGTTGTATTTCTTCAACGTCACAGCTCCATCCGAGTCGCGTAGCACCGGTACGGTCAGCTTGCTCCCCGCAACAAACTTATCGAGGTCCTGATTCGTCGCAAAGTTTTTTGACTTCGCGTTTGTTGAGTCGGTCGCTACAAAGTAGGTGACGACGTTCTTGCCCGCATATCGCTTGGCGAGCATGTTTGTATACTCCGCCTGCTTGCCGGAGAGCGGCAGCCAGCTCGCACCCAGGGCGAGGATAACGACCTTGCCGCGCTGTGCGTCTAAATTTACCGCCGAACCGCTAAGTCCCGGCAGGGACGCCTGGGCGGAGACGGCGACAGTCAATGCCACCAATAAACCAAAACATCCTATTAAACTCTTTATCGTTCTCATTTTAGTAGAAACGCCCGTGTGCGCGTTTCGGGGGATTAGATGCGGTTTCCGGAGCCGTTACTGCCCCCGGTTTAAGACGACATTATCAATAAGCCTGACGTTCCCAAATCGAACGGCCGCGGCGATCAGCGTTTCACTATCGCCGACCCTTTCGACAGGCTCCAGCGTCCGTGCATCGACGATCGAGATGTAATCGACCGAGGCCAGCGGCTCGCTCTCGATCCATTTCGTTACCGTTCCGATCAGTTTGGCGGCGTTTCGCTCTCCGCCTTTGTAGGCGAGCTTCGCTTCACGGAGCCCGCGGAAAATGACCGACGCCTTGACGCGTTCTTCTTCGGACAGAATTCGATTCCGCGACGACAGTGCGAGTCCTGATTCCTCGCGGATCGTCGGTACGACAACTATCTCTGTTTCAAATCCGAGGTCGGTGGTCAGTCGCTTGATAACCGCCACTTGTTGAGCGTCCTTCTGACCGAAGTACGCGAAGTCCGGACGGATGGCGTTGAAGAGGATCGTGACGACGGTCGCGACGCCGCGGAAGTGTCCCGGACGGGACGCTCCTTCCAAACCCTCCGAGACACCTTCGACGTAAACATACGTCGCGAAGCCGCTTGGATAGATCTCGGTTTCTTCCGGAGCGAAAATGTAGTCGACCTCAAACTCGGCTAGTAACGCCGCATCCGCGGTTAGGTCGCGCGGGTAACGTTCGAGATCGCCCTTGTCGTTGAATTGTTCGGGATTGACGAAGATCGAGACGATGACGACATCCGATGCCGCTCGAGCTTCTTTGACGAGTGCAATGTGCCCCTCATGCAAGGCACCCATTGTTGGGACGAAGGCGACGGTCTTGTTCTCCCGCCGCAACTTCCGCGAGATCGACGCCATTCGCTGACGGCGGTTGATGATCTCCATAGGATCAGCGGGAAGACTTCGCCGACTTCGGCTCGACGAGGTTCACGTCTTTCGGCATGCCGTACGACTCGGCCTCACTCGGGTAATTACCGGACTTCACGTCCTCCATCCAATTCGTGATCGCATCGGTGATCACCTGGCTGACGTTCGCGTACTGTCGGACAAAACGTGGCTGCCGGCCAAACGTAAAACCGATCAGATCGTGCAGCACAAGAACCTGAATGTCACACGAGGTGCCGGCACCGATGCCGACGGTCGAGATCGACAACTCGTTCGTCACGATCTCCGCGACCTCGCGCGGAACCAGTTCGAGGACGATCGAGAATGCACCGGCTTCCTCGAGCATGTGTGCGTCCTCTATCAGTATCTTCGCGGCGTCCTTTGTCTTGGCCTGCACTCGATAGCCGCCCATCTTGTGCACCGACTGCGGAGTTAATCCGACGTGGGCCATGACCGGGATCTCTTCATCGACGAGTCGTTTGACGAGCTTTACGCGGTTGCGTCCGCCTTCAAGCTTGACGGCCTCAGCTCCGCCGTCCTTCATCAAAGTCAGTGCGTTTCGAACTGCCTTGTTATCCCCAACGTGAAAGCTCCCGTACGGCATGTCGGCAACGAGCAGTGCTCGACTCGAACCCCGTTTCACAGCTTTGGTCGCCGAACAGATCTCATCAAGCGTTACCGGGATCGTATTGTCGTATCCGTGGATGACGTTACCCATGCTGTCGCCGACAAGTATGATGTCGACGCCGGCCTCGTCCACGATGCGGGCCGTCGGATAATCGTAGGCCGTCAGGCATACGAGCTTCTCGCCCTTTTCTTTGGCGGCCCGAAGTGCCGGAACGTAAACCTTTTCAGGCTTGTCGGGTTTTAGGTAAGCCATAAATAGGTGAATAGGATAGACCTTTGCCTAATCCAAGTCTAGTGGTTCGAATTGGGCATGACGACCGTTTACCGAGAACGGATTCCAACGTGTTACGGCCGACGAATCGGACGATTCGGCGAGCAGGGTCGTGATGTCTTTCTGAAGAATCGGGTGGACGAAGGTCGGCGCGATCTCGGCCATAGGAACCAGAACGAATTTGCGGAGATGGAGCCGTGGATGCGGCAGAGTGAGAAACTCTGACTCGGTCTGCTCATGGTTGTAGAAGAGGAGATCGAGGTCGATGGTTCTAGGTCGCTTGACCGACTTATCTTTGCGACCGAGAAGATACTCGATCCGAAGCATCCGGGCCATCATCTGTGATGGCGTTATGCTCTCGCATTTGAGCTCGGCGACCATATTGAGGAAGTTGGTCTCGCTTTCGATCTCGATCGGCTCGGTCTCGTAGATGCCGGAAAGTTTTGTAACGCTAAAGCTCGCCTCCATCAGACCGCGAACCGCGAGCAGAAGGTTGCCGGCCCGGTCGCCCAGGTTGGAACCGATTCCGATGTAAGCTGTGATTGTCTCGGTGTCCATGAACGGGTAAGGGCGTGACATCCGAGGCGCCTTACGAAGCCTACTATCATCAGAAATGGTTTAACTGTCAATCCTGCGTCTACCTCAGTCGAGCTCGCGTAGCGGGCGATAGCACGTAACCCCCAGCGGTGAGCCGGGGGTGTCGTACCAAAGACGACGGAGCCCGCGTATGCGGGCGAAAGATCTTGGCCGAAAGTCTTCCGCTCGCATGCGCGAGGTTCGTCCGTCCCGCGTTTACCCCGGCTCACGCCGGGGGGGACGTGCTGTCGCTCGACACGCGAGCTAAGGGATACGCAACGTAACTTCGCCTCTACCGGAAACCAATTTAGGCAGCGACTACCTGAAACTGCCTGAGTGCTGCTGCCGCGAACGCCTGTTCGAGATCCTCGATCAGATCGTCGACGTCCTCAATGCCAACCGAGATCCTCACCAGATCTTCCGGCGGAGCGAGTTGATCGCGAAGCGACTCCGGGACGCTCGCGTGCGACATGTTGCAGGGCGTAGAGATAACCGAACCAACCGAGCCGAAACTGACTGCGATCTCGAATAGCCGCGTGCTCTCAACCAGTCTCCGTGAGAACTCAGGATCATCCGTCGTAAAGCTTATGACCCCGCCGCCGCCGGATGCTTGAGCCTTCTGGATCTTATAACCTTCGTGTGACTCGAGCCCTGGATAGTAAACGTTCTTGACCGCCGGATGGCCGTAAAGATGTTCGGCGATCCGCTGAGCCGAGTGGTTCTGTCGTTCGACGCGAAGTGCGAGTGTCTTGATCCCGCGAATCAACAGCCACGATTCAAACGGTGCGAGTCCCGACCCTTCTGCGTTTTGGTAGAACGCGATCTGCTGGTGAAGATCCGCATCATTCGTGATCACGGCACCGGCGGTAACATCGCTGTGCCCGCAAAGAAACTTGGTCGCGGAATGGATCACGACGTCGGCACCAAGGGCGAGCGGCTTCTGAAGACACGGTGAGAGCATGGAGTTGTCGACGGCCAGAAGAAGACCGTTCGCGTGTCCGATCTTAGCGATCCGTGCGATGTCGGTTATCTTGAGCAGCGGATTCGTCGGCGTCTCGAGGAGGATCAACTTTGATCGAGACGTGATGGCCGCCTCTACCGATTCGATATCGCTCGTGTCGACATACTTAACTCCGATGCCTTGTCGCGGAAGAACCTTTTCAAGCAGTCGAACGGTACCGCCGTACAGATCATTGCCCGCGATGATCTCTTCTCCGGCAGAAACCAGTCGGGTGACAGCCGTGATCGCAGCCATTCCGCTTGCGAACGCCGATCCGTATTCACCACCCTCAAGAGCAGCGATCTGTTTTTCGAGTAACGATCGAGTCGGATTTCCCGAACGGGTGTAATCGTACTCACCGAACTCACTCGCCGTCGGCTGACGGAATGTCGCGGTTTGGTAGATCGGCGGCGAAACCGAGCCGTAAGCATCGTCATTCGATTCAAGCCTCACGCAGCGTGTTGAAGTTTTCATGCGTACACCTCCTGGGTTGTCGCAGCGGCGACCGCGAATCGAGCCGATTCGGGTTCCCGTCTTTGAGTTCGATAGAGTTCGAGCAGGTCAGCCACGACGGCCTCTGACGTCGGCCAACGTCCCGCGCCGCGACCACTGATAGAGATCTGATCTCCGTCGATCGTTTCGAGAACGAGAGCGTTTTCGGCGCCTCTTGTCGCTGCGAACGGGTGGGACTTTGGAAGTTCGACGGGTCGGACACTGGCCTCGATCCCCGTCGCAGTTTTTCGGCACCGGGCGATCAGGCGGATCACCTGTGCGTCGCGCTGTGCTTGGTCGTTGTCGAGTTTATCGACCCCGTTAACGTCGATCTCATCCAGGCCGATTGTTTCGCCGAAGGCGGAGCGAACGAGCAGAATAAGTTTCTGCGCCGCGTCGGTTCCGTTTATGTCGAGTGTCGGATCTGCCTCAGCGAACCCCGCAGCCTGCGCCGCTCGGACCGCATCAGCGAAGTCGACGCCTTTGCCGAGTTCGTCGCATATAAAATTGCAAGTTCCGTTCACGATGCCGGCGAAGCCGACGATCTCATTCTGTGTCACTCGTTCGAGTGCAGGCATCACGCCGCCTACCGCGGCACTGTAGCGAAGTTCGACCTCATTGCACCCGGCGACGCTTTCAAGCCGATCGATACGCTCAGCGAGTAAAGCCTTGTTCGCTGTCACGACGTGACGACCAAGGTTCAGCGCATGTTCGACGTAGCTCGCGGTCGGATCCGTCCGGCCAAATAATTCGACGATCACATCGCAGTCGCGTTCGATGACCTCGATCGGATTTGGCGAATACAAGTAGCACGGAACTCCGGCGGCCTCGGCCTTGTTTCTGTTGCGGTCTGCGATACCGACGATCTCGAAATATTGCGGCAGGGAAGCGAGTGCCTGAAAGACACCGCCGCCGACAGTTCCGCAACCGAGTACCCCGACTCGCAATGGCCGGGCGTTGATCGTCGAGGAATACTCATCCGGTCCCGCATAGATCTCCGTGCCGATCTCGTGGCCGGGTGCCGCGATGGAAAAACTCAGATCGTTACGTACGGCGAAGCGAACGGCTTTTTCCTGAACGACTCCGTCGCCGCAACGAATCGCGGTTTCCCAGTTCGCACGCGAGAAGCGACGCGGACGCGAATTCAGAACGTTTGGATTTGACTCGTAGAGGGCGTCGACGTCTTTGACCAAGATGGCGTCAGCGTCGAGTTGGTGGGCCAGATAGAGCGCCGTAAGATCAGAACCGCCGCGACCGAGGAGTGTCGGACCACCATCCGAATCTACACCGACAAAACCGGAAAGAACGACAACCGAACGTTGCAGACTCTCGCGGAGTTTCTCGACATCGACACCGACGGGCTCGGCGTTAAGGGTGTCGCCGGCCGTGCGAAGACCGGCGTCCGCCGGACTGAGAACGTCGACCGGGATTCCGGCACGGTCGAGCGCGATCCCGAGGAGAGCGGCTGACGTCGCTTCGCCGGTCGAAAGTAATCCGGCGACCGATCTTGGGTGAGGGTGATTTGAAAGTATCTCCGCCCGCTCGAGAAGTTGGTCGGTCGTTTTTCCCAAGGCAGACACGACGGCGAGTACCTGCGAACCGTTACGCCAGTGTCGGTAGATCTCATGGACCACACACGGCAGATCTGCTTCATCGCGCAGAACGGAACTTCCAAATTTCAGTACGACGGTCTTCTTGCTCATTTTGATCCTCCGGTTTGTGCTGAGGCCCGACACGTTTTCTGCAGCGCTTGTTCGAGGTCGGCGATGATGTCCTGCGGATTTTCGAGACCGACCGACAAACGGACCAAGCCGTCTGTGATACCTGCCGACACACGTTGCTCAAGCGGAACCGCTGCGTGCGTCATCGACGCCGGATGCGTGATCAACGTTTCAGCGGCGCCAAGATTTTCGGCAAGCGAGCAAAGTTCGACCGAGTTCATAAGGTCGATCCCAGCCTGCGTTCCGCCGATAACCTCGAACGCGATCAAGGCTCCCCCGGACGATTGTTGTTTCTTCGTAAGCTCGTATTGCGGGAACGACTCAAGTCCCGGATAGATCACGTTTTCGACTTGCGGGTGCTGCTCGAGAAACTTTGCGATCCGAAGTGCGTTGTCGGCGTGCTGACGAATACGCAACGGCAGGGTCTTCGCACCTTGCAGAGTCAACCATGCATCGAACGGCGATTGGATCGTGCCGGTCGACTTTCGGACGTAATCGAACCGTTCGTGGAGTTCGCTGTTTCGTGTGATCAATGCACCGCCGACGGTCGCGTTATGTCCTTCGATGAATTTCGTTGTCGAGTGGAGGACGACATCCGCACCGAGATCGAATGGTTTTTGCAGGACCGGGGTTAGCAGTGTGTTGTCGACGACTAGAAGCGCATTCGCACTGTGGGAGATCTCGGCGGCTAGTTCGAGATCGGTGAGTTTCAGTGTCGGGTTCGCGGGAGTCTCGATGAAAACGATCTTTGGTTGATTTCGTTCTACGGCTTCAGCGAACTTCGCGGCGTCCGATGTATCGACGAACTCGGATCTCACACCGAACGGTTCAAGTATTTCGCGGAGCAACCGAACGGTCCCGCCGTAAACTGCCTCGGAAGCGACAACGCTGTCACCGGCTTTGAGTAAGCCGAGGAAGAGTGCAGTCGTTGCGGCAAGGCCGGTCGCAAAACAGGTAGCGAACTCCGCATCTTCGAGCGAGGCGAGCCGGCGTTCAAGTGCGGACACGGTCGGATTGCCGGCACGGCTGTACGTATAACCCTTATCGACGCCGACGGCTTCCTGCGTGTAGGTTGTCGTCTGATAGATCGGAGTGAGTAATGCACCCGTCGTCGGGTCGGGGAATGCACCGGCGTGTAGTGCCAGCGTTTCGATATTTGATTTGTTTGCCATCGCAGTTTCTCCTTGTGTCTGCGTGGCGATGGAGGCTGGTGCTAGAAACTCTAACGCGGAAATGAAAAGATCCCGCGCCGAAGATGACGCGGGATCTTTAAAAAATCCTACGGCTCTTTAGCAGTTTTTAACGTGGAGCAAGTTTGCCTTAAATCGCCACAAAATAAAATTTCAAAAGAACGAAGTAACTTTATGCCATATCGGTTTGTTCCGTGTCAAGGCTTAAGAAACTCGTGACGCCAGAGTATTTTTTTTCTCTGCGAGCTTTGCGAGCTCTGCGTGAGATACCGACGCGGGTGCCTGAGATGATCTTTTCACGCAGAGCTCGCAAAGCCCGCAGAGAAGATGTGACCCGTTTATTTAGCTTGGGAAGTTGCCCACTCAGGAACATGAGGTTCGCGCCCGAAGCCGAGCCGTCCGTTGCGATCTTTTTCGTTGAGGACTAACGACTCAAAAATGCCGTCTCCGTCCTCGTCGTAATACGAGTATGGGTAAAGCACGCTTCGGATTGGATAAACCGTGTTCGCGTTTTCGTCAAAACCCGGGTCGTTAACTAAGAATTGGTAGCAGAAAATCCCCGCCGACGATCGATATTCCGTCACCCGGTGAATCAATACGACTTTACTGCTACCACCGACCAAATGAAGTGGGTTCGCGATATAAGGCAAGGATGGGGATGACCGTGTTCCAACAACCGTGCGGTAGACCTTTACGCTGCGACCAGTCGCCGACAAAAGCGATGTTTCGAACTCTTCCCGTGGAGCTCCATGAAAAGATGGAATTGGCCAGCCATCGTCGCGTGTGAAAGTCCGACCGCCGTCGGCCCGTTGAAACTCTTGCAGATTTACGGGCGGGCTATTCTGGCTTATGGAAGAGAGCGGAGTACCGATCGGGTCTTCCGAATTGCATCCAACGATTGCCGAAGCGATGGCGACGGCAAAAACTGACACTCTCAAAAATTCGAATTTGATTCTCACTGAGCCTCCGTCGTGGATGATAGATGCGCAATGCTTTCTCGACAACCTCTTCAAGAAAACATTTGGACATTTTGCGCTTTGGATGTTTCAATAGACCCAGATCAAGAAGGATCGAATCCAGTAGCGTTTTCCGAATTTGAAAACTCTCGGGCGGGAAGGCCAGTGTGACCCGTCTTGACATAAAATCTCACGCCTCGAGCCATGGCAAGAAGAAAATTCCGACACAGTCCTCGGTTTGACAATCAGGCCGCGCGCTCTCACGAAGAATACCTACTTTCCCAACCCACACAGTCGACGACTCGAAGCGAGTTGCTGCGTTTAATACGCGGCGGCGAAGACACGTATCTCGAGTTCAAGGTCCGTCTTTCCAATTCTGAAAAGATCACGCAGGGAATCGTCGCGCTCGCGAACACGAGCGGCGGGACGATCATCTTTGGTGTGAACGATCAGCTCCGGATCGAGGGCGTTGTAAATCCGGAATGGGTCCAGGAAGAGTTGGCGCGGATCTGTCGGGAGGACATTGTTCCCCCGATCATCCCGTTGATCGATACCATCGCTTTCGATAGCGGAAAGCGCGTCGTCGCGCTCGATGTTCAGCCGCGCCGAAAACCGTATCGCACTCGCGAGGGACGTTTTTACATGCGGTTCGGCGCCGAGAAAAGGGAAGTCTCGCGCGAACAGCTCTCGATGTGGCTCGACGAGATCCGTCCGCTCGGTTACGAAAACATTCCGTTGTTCACCGCCGATGAAAAGGATTTCGACGACGGTTTACTGTGGACCTTCGCCGGTGCGTTTGAAGACGTAAGTCCGACGATAAATCTCTATCAGACGGCCGACTTTTTGAAGAAGGATCTCATCCTCGCAGTGGGCACCGCCGAAGAGTTTTTCCCGACCGTTGCGGCGCTCGTTCTGTTCGGAAAGGACGAACGAGTTCAGGAGTTGTTCCCGCGATCGGTGGTGCATGTTAGTCGTTACTCGGGTGACAACGGAAATGCGCAGCTAGTTGAAAGACTGGAGCTGAAAGGAAATCTTCACACGCAGAACGAAGCGATCATTGCATTCATCGAACGCTACTGCGATCTCGTGAAGGACAAGCCCAAGAAGTCGCTCCATCTCGTTGGATCACCGGTCGCTGCTCGAGCGTCGTACCACGTCTACGCGGTTCGCGAGGCGGTCGCGAACGCGCTTATACATCGCGACTTCGCGCTTCGTGATATCCCGACACGGATAACGATCTACGACAACTACATCGAGATCGTGAACGCACGCCGGACGCAGGGATTCGTCCCGCCCGCATCGCGTGCGATCCGCTACGGAATCACTCAACGGCTGAATCCGCAGATCGTGTCGATCTTTAGTCGTCGCGAATACGGCACGAGCGTCCCGCGTGGTGGCGTGCCGATGATCCTCAAACAATCCGAACGCGTCGCCGGCAAACGCGCCGAGCTTTATACTGCGAACGATGAGTTCAAGTTGAAGCTGTACGGGGCATGAAGGTAGCGTTAAAACGCCCAGTGGCCCCTCGCGAACTGCATACTGAACAACCCTAAGAAAAGGATCGACCAGCAGACAAATAGGACCTGGAAAGTCCAACTCCGCTTCGCGGCCATCGCTACCAGGATGAATAGGGGAAACAGCGTCAGAGTGTATCTCGGGACGCTCAGCACAAACGATGTGCTAACAAACATCAGCCAGTTGGCTACCATCCAGGCACGGTAAGAATTCCTCAGTCGCGACCATCCGACGACCGTAGCGGCGAATCCGATCACAACAAAAAGCATCTCCTGGACCCCGTACAGTTGCGCGTGCACGATCTTGGGATTGAACATTCGCTTACACGATTCATATAACCCTTCCCAAGGCACTCGAAAGTAACGGTGCCAATGTTCCCGTTGATACTCTAAAAACGTAATAGGGTTTCCGGTTATCAAATAATTAAGAATGAGGTAGGCGCCGAAACCCGCCGGTATCAGTCCAAGAAAAAGCCAGGCACGGTTGAACTCTCGGGTCTCGCGGTACTCGTCCCACAGTTCAAAGGCGAGTGCAAAGACGAGGATAAGTCCATTGACCCTCGTCATACACGCCAGGCCTCCGAGGATTGACGCGGTTAGCCAGAATCGCTTTCTCGCAGCAAGGAAACTTCCGATTACCAGAGCTAGAAACAGACTCTCCGTGTAAGGAATGTGGAGAAAGTAACTCGTCGGAAAGACGAAGAGAAACAGCACGGCCAGACGGGCGGTCTTTTCCGGATGATCGAGCTTCACGAGTTGCCGGAATAGAAGCCCGACTGCGACGGAAGCGATCGTGGTCACAAGAAATGCCGCTACCAAATAATTTCCGGTGATGTAAGAAAAGGATCGGACGAGGAGCGGATACAGAGGGAAAAAGACGATAAGAAACCGGTCGTCGCCAACTGCCGTGTATCCGGTCTCGGCTATCTTTAGGTAATGGACAGCATCCCATCTCTTCCAGATCTCGAGGACCGAACCCTCGGCGGTGACGGGCTGTTCTTTTACGATCTGATACGCAACGGCCGCAAATATTAGTACGACGGCCTTGATGATCAAAACGATCAGGATGACGTTTCCGTCGAACCACGGATATTTCTTGGTTAGACTTAGAGCCATAGAAGAGGCGAGACGAGCGAGAATATAGTTTCATTGAACGTGGTTTCTGACAAACGTTCAGCTGGTATAAAACGTTTTTGGTGAAATCACTGAAAAACTCTTCAGGACGAAGCCGATCTCTGAATGTCAGACTTTTTCGACGGCAATCAGACACAGTGGGTACGATGCGTGAAAAAAGAGCCTCAACAGATGGAAAGGATTCTGGCAAAAGCGGAGGGCCCTACACCGCTATCGCGTCGGCGAGCGCCGTACTCTACTACATCTCAAATCCGAACCCGCAGGGCTACTACGACTACACATTCCGAGTAGCTGCGAACATGCTCGGCGGACGCGTCGCGTTTACCGAGACGCCGCCGTCGTGGCTGAATGAGTTTGTTCCGTTCGAAGGTTTCTTCTACTCCGTGTTTCCGCTCGGAAGCGTCATCTCGATGATGCCTTTCGCTCTGTTAAATGTCCTCGGTGTCATCACCGACATGCCGGCGGGCATTATCTCGGCCCTTTGCGCGGGCGTCATTTGCCTTTTTCTTTTTCTGATCGGAAAGCGGTACGACCTAGATCGCACGCGATTGGTCGTGATGTCGCTCGGCGTTTTGTTCGGCACGTGGATGTGGACGAACCTTACCATGGCCGGTGCGTGGCAGCTCGCATTAGGTTTCGCAATGGTCGGCGAACTTGGGGCGATCTACTTTACCGTCTATGATCGTCGACCGATCGTCGCGGGGATGTTCTTTGCGTTAGCGTTTGGGAATAGAACGGAGGTTCTGCTGACGGCTCCGGTGTTTCTTTGGCTTCTGTGGTCGGAGAAAGGGAGAAAGGGAGAGAGGAAGAAGGGGAGCAAGGGAGACGCGCCCTCTGACGCCACGGGCTCCCCTACTCCCTTTCTCCCTTTCTCCCGTTCGGCTGTTCTCCGCGTCGCACTCTTCTGCGTAGCCCCCTTCCTCCTCGGTGTCGCGACGCTGATCTACAACTACGTCCGCTTCCACTCATTCACCGACTTTGGCTACGCACGCATTCCCGGAGTGCTGAACGAGCCCTGGTACAACCACGGCATCTTTTCGCCCTACTACATCCCGGGCCAGATGTGGGAGATGTTCTGGCACGCATGGGAGACGCGTTCGACGTTTCCCTACGTCACGCCGAATCCGTATAGCAGCTCGATACTCTGGAGCAGCCCCTTCCTGTTCTTTGCTCTACGTTTCGGTGCTCGCGACAGGGTGCTGAAGTGGGCCGCGTGGATCGCTGTGATCTTTCTCTGCATTCTTCTGTGGATGCACGGCAACTCGGGGGGATGGCAGTTTGGATATCGTTACGCGATGGTATGTCTGCCCTGGCTATTTGTGATCATGCTTGAAAGTTCGCCAAAGAAACTATCGCCGCTTGAGTGGCTAGCGTATGGACTCTCGTTCGCGGCAAATATTTATGCGACTTGGCTGTTTCATTGGACGACGTATCTTCAGCCTTGAACAGTGGTCAGTGGCCAGTGTCCGGCGCTCCGTAGCCGCGCAGCGGACATATGCATTTGGCCGTGGGTGGAGCGTTTCGCGGAGCCTGCCGCGTCAGCGGTAGATGAACAACAAGGCGTGAAAAGTTGAGAGACGGTGTCAGACTCGCGCACAGAATCGCCGACCAACTATGTTTCTGTCCGGTGCACTTACCGCTGACGCGGCAAGGTTTTTTTCGGCGAGGACCGTGGGCTCCGCGAAGCGCT
Organism: Pyrinomonadaceae bacterium; assembly: GCA_035274235.1. GTDB lineage: Bacteria > Acidobacteriota > Blastocatellia > Pyrinomonadales > Pyrinomonadaceae > OLB17. The sequence continues at coordinate 1,466 of DATEOJ010000069.1, read as the reverse complement.
CCACCCACGCTAAAATGCATCCGTCCGCTACGCGGCCACGGATTGCTGACCACCCGCCACCGACGACCCGACTACCACACCGTCCACCGACCAGTGCTCAGTTGTCAGTCTGATGTTTGCATGGAACAATTTGTAGAACGAATCGGGCGGTTCAACGCGACCGCCGACGAATGACCACCGACAACTAATGTTCATCGACCTTTCGCCACTCCGCGTATCGCGCGATTACAGGCTGCTTTTCTTCGGGCAGCTTGTTTCGTTTTTTGGATCAATGATGACTTTTATCGTGGTCCCGTGGCAGATGTTTAAGCTGACCGGTTCTAGCGCGATGGTCGGTTACATCTATCTCGCGGAGTTCGTGCCGATGATCGTGCTCGCGTTTGTCGGCGGAGCACTCGCGGATTTTCTCGACAAACGGAAGATGCTGCGGATCACTGAGATCGGGCAGACGAGCGTCACGGCGATTCTTCTTATCAATTCGCTCCTTCCGGATCCGCATGTATGGCTCCTATTTGTTTCGGTAGCGCTTCATGCGGGCCTTGCGGCACTTCAACGCCCGGCCTTCGAGTCGTTCATACAAAAAGTTATTCCGCCTGAGATGATGTCATCCGTGATGGCGCTGAACTCGATCCGATACAGCGTCGGAGCGATCGTCAGTCCGGCGATCGCGGGAATCATTGCGACCCAGCTCAGCGCGTCGGTTGCATATACGATCGATCTCTTCACGTTCCTTGCGTCGCTCGCCGCGGTGTTCATGCTTCGGCAAGTTCCTGCGCCCGAACATGCGGAACGACCAAGTCTGCAGGCGGTAAAGAACGCGCTCAAGTACGCAGTCTCACGACAAGAACTGCTCGGTACCTATTTCATCGACATCGCCGCGATGTTCTTTGCGATGCCGCAGGCGTTGTATCCGGCGCTCGCTCTGATCTACGGGGACAAGTACGTCGGGTTCTTTCCTGCGTCGATCGCGGCGGGTGCCCTGTTGGCGAGCATAACGTCGGGCTGGACGAAGAAGATCCATCGACACGGGTTGATGGTGACGATCGCCGCTACGCTCTGGGGCGTTGCGATCATTTTCTTCGGCCTCGTCGACAGCATAGTGCTCGCGCTCTTTTTTCTCGCGGCCGCCGGCTTCTTCGACATGATCTCCGGTATCTTTCGCGGTTCGATCTGGAACCAGACGATCCCGAACTACCTCCGCGGACGAATGGCGAGCATCGAGATGATCAGTTACCTTACTGGCCCAATGCTCGGAAGCGCTAAGATGGGAATTGTCGCGGAGAAGTTTGGCGTTAAGGTCGCCTTGGTATCGGGCGGAGCTCTTTGTGTGGTTTCTGTGATCGGGGCTGCATTCTTTTTGCCGAAGTTCTTGAAGTACGACGGGCGGGAAGGAGTTAAGCAAAAGGAATTTGAGGAATCGATGCGGATGGAAAAGTTCGCGAAAGAGAAGATCACCGAGGACGAGT
>DATEOJ010000068.1:0-4604 GCA_035274235.1 Pyrinomonadaceae bacterium | reverse complement strand
GCCTACTCCGCGTTCTCCGCGATCTCTGCGTTAAAAAAGCACCATGCTAGAATATCGAAAATGATCAAAGCACTTTTGATGGACTTTAACGGCGTCATCATCAATGACGAACCGATCCAGATGCGGGCATATCAGGAGATCCTCGCGGCCGAGGATATCGCGATCACCGATGAGCAGTATTACGAATCGCTCGGGATGGATGACAAGACCTTCGTCCGGGCCGCGTACGAGCGAGTTGGACGAACTCCGGAGACGAACAAGGTCCTCGAGATCACTCAGAAGAAATCACAGAAATGGCATGACATCATTTCGGACGAGCTCCCGCTGTTTGAGAATGTCGAGAATTTCGTGAGGAAGATGTCGAACGATTTCGCGCTTGGCATCGTCAGCATGTCGGGCCGAGCGGACATCGAATACGTTTTGGAACGTGCGAACCTTCTCGACTGCTTCGATGTGATCGTGAGTGCCGATGACGTTTCGAACTGCAAACCCGATCCCGAGTGTTATCGGATCGGTTTTCGCGAACTCGATCGTGCTCGTACTGCGAGGGGACATCTACCGATGATCCACAGCGAATGCGTAGTGATCGAAGATTCGCCTCCCGGTGTCCAGGCGGGTCGTGCGGCGGATCTTCACGTTCTCGGCGTGACCAACACAGTAACCGCCGACAAACTTCGCGCGGCCGGTGCTGATTGGATCGCGAAAGATCTTAACGACTGGTTTCCCGAGTCGTTCCGAAAGGCCTTTGCGTAGCTCAAAAGCTCCCCTCCTTGTTTAGGAGGGGTGGCAGCCGCTTCGGCTGACGGGGTGGTAGTTCTGAAAAATCAGATGCAGTTCAGCGACGGGGAATCAGATTCTTCTGAACTACCACCCCGCCTCGCAAAGCCTCGGCACCCGTCCTAAACAAGGAGGGGAGTTTTCTTTGATCCGCAGGTCAGTTTTCGTTTCCATATGTCAGAACACTTCATCTCCAGGCAGGACGCAGAAAAAGATCTTCTCTCGTGCGCCGCGTATCTTGGCGAACGCATCAACAGCATCGACGGTCACGCTGAGGCGATGATCGCCGTCGTGCCGCAGTATCTGGCGCAGGGGAACGTCGATCTCGCCGCTGAGCTGTCGAACACGATCGACGATCCGTTTACGCGCGACCGATTGCTGATCGCGGTCGCCGAAACATGTGCGGCGAAGGATGACGACGAGTACGCATTTCAGTTAGCGGACGCTGTTGAGGATCCCGGTCTGCGCATACAGGCATTCGAGAGTATCGGTCTGCAGAAAGCGGCGAAGGGGCAGTTCGACAAGGCGCGGGAAGTCGCGTCTTCGATGCCGCATCCGGATGGCGTTCTTGTCGGTGTAGCCGTACGGCAAGCGGCCGATGGGTTTGAAGACGACGCGATGAAAACGATCGACGAGATCGAGCACGCCGGAGCTGCGATCACTGCTTTGATCGAGATCGCGATGCGGAAGCTCCAATCGGACGATGCTGAAAAAGCGATCACCTTTTTGGAGCAGGCAGTCGAAGAGTCTGACGATATCGAACATCGCGAGGAACAGGCGCGTGCACGTTGTGATATCGGCAACGCGTTTGTCGAAGCGGGCCGCAATGATAAAGCGATCGAAACGTTCGACAAGGCTCGCGAGACCGCGGAGACGATCGACAACATACATCGCGATGCGTTTCTTTCTTTGACCGCTCAGGGGTTCCTGCACGCGGGAAGTTTGGATCTCGCGGATCGCACGCTTGATCTCGTTAAGGACAAGACGCACATGGCATCGGCCCTGCTCGGCTATTCGCGAGAGTTTTGGAAGCAGGATAAAAAGGACGATGCTCTTGAGTCGCTGGAGGAAGCGTTTGCGATTCTCGAATCGCAGCACGAACGCGAAACCCGCGATCAGAAATCGCGCTTTCGATTGTTGACGACGATCGCGGCGCAGTTTGCCGGTTTTGAACGTGGTGAACGGGCGATCCAGGTGGCTGAGGGGATCAAGGACGAACAGCAGCGAACCGCGGCTCTGTCGCAGGTCGCATCGATCCTCGCGTTGAGAAAAGAGGACGAGCAGGCGAGTCAGGCATATCGCGCGATAACCGAAGACAGCGACCGCGTGTTTGCGTTGATCGGGATGAGCGATTCGAAAGAGAAGAACGAAGATCAAGCCGGTGCGACGGAGTTGTTAAGCGAGGCATCGCATCTTTCGGAGACAGTACCGCAACTGACAATGCGTGCAACGGCGTACGTCGAGATAGGCAAGAGATATCTTTCGTTCGGCGAGGCCGAGAAGGCTCGCGAGGCATTCTCGGCCTCGGTAGATACTACGGCACAGATCCGTGATGAAAGCGCTCGTGTGACGACGTTAGTAAGTTTGGTCGAGGCGACAGCGGGGTCGGATATTGATCTATCGGATTTTCCGGGAAGGTTGTTACAGCAAGGTGCTCGTTCTGCGTAACACTGGGCAACCTTCGGTTGAGGCTCGGAGAGCAGCTCCGCAGGTTCGTCGCTCCGTAGTTCCGCAGCTCCGTAGATTCGTAGGTTCGTAGCCTCGTAGGTCCGTAGATTCGTAGATTCGTAGGTTCGTAGGGTCCATAGCTCGCGTAGCGAGCGAAAGCACGTAGCCCCCAGCGTGAGCTGGGGGTAAGGTTGTTCAACGCCAAGCTCGCGTATGCGAGCGACAGATTCTTACGTGCCAGTCTTTCGCCCGCCTACGCGGGCTCTATCGCGCTTTGCACCGTACCCCCAGCTCACGCTGGGGGCTACGTGCTTTCGCTCGCTACGCGAGCTAAGTGTTCCGACGCGGTTCGAGAATTCGCTCGAGTCCCGAGTCGATGGAGATCATGCCGGGGATAAGGTTGGCTCAAAGTTAGACGGGCGTAGGACAGGCATTCCTGCCTGTCCTCCTCTACCACCCCGAATCTCGGGGCAACGAAGAGGACCCGCAGGAATGCCTGTCCTACGCGGGTTTGCGTCGAATCTCGGGGCAACGAAGAGGACCGGCAGGAATGCCTGTCCTACACATCACTCCCTATCAGATCCTCAAATGTCTCCCGCCTTCTTATCAACTCCGGAGTGCCATCCATTCGTATCAACACGACCGGCGGAAGAAATCGTCCGTTGTATTGCGACGCTTGGGCAAGTGAATACGCGCCGCAATTTAACAACGCGAGAATTTCACCAGGTTCAACCTTCGCCGGTAGCAAACGGTGTTCAGGTAGACGCCCTTGTCCCTCGTGATCGAAGTAGACATCGCCGCCGTCGCATAGCGGGCCGGCGAGTTTGTACTGATCATCGTGCGCATCACCGGCACGCTCGGCAGAGATCAGGTGGTAGTACCACTTGTAAGTCTCCATCGAGAGGAGGATGTTGAAACCGGCGTCGGTTAGCAGCCAGGCATCTTCGATTTTGGATTTTGGATTTTGGATTTTGGATTGGTCGATGGGTCGCGTTTTAGCGTTTCGCACCGACGTCAAGCATAGACCCGCGTCGGCGATGATCGATCGGCCGGGCTCGAGTAGTAATGTGATGCCATCGAGAACTTCAGTGGTGCCGCCGTCGCCGGCGATGTTCTTGACCAATTTCCAAGCTTCGCCAATCGCTGCTGCCGGTTCGAAATCGGCGGCGAACATCTCGAGTTGTTCGCGAGGGAATTCGGCTGAGTGCATTCGATCGCGGAGATAGTTGACCGGGAAGCCGCCTCCCAAATTTATGTGCTCGAGCTTGATCCCGGTTTCCTTGTGAATGCGCTCGAGCGTTTCGAAAAGCATCTGAAACGCGTCGGCGTAAGCGTGCGGTTCGGGATTCTGCGAACCGATGTGCAAATGGATCCCGCGAAGCGCGACGTGCGGGGAATCTTTGTATTTACGAAATGCCTCGAACGCTTCGTCGGGCATCATTCCGAACTTCGACGTCAGTAACGCAGTCTGCAAACCCGAATGCGTTCCGGTTTCGATCTCGGGCACGAGACGCAGACTGACGTTCGCGCGTTTGTCGAGACGCTTTGCGGTCTCCTCGATCAAGGTCAGCTCATAGATAGAGTCGACCTGGATCGCATAGATCCCCGCGTCGATCGCATTCTCGATCTCCCAAACCTCTTTGCTCGTTCCGTTGAAGATGATCTGCTCACCGGTGAACCCGACCTTGAGTGCTTTCCAAAGTTCTCCACCCGAGTTGACCTCGATGTCGATCCCAGCGTCCTTAACGGCGCGCATGATGCCGAGGGTCGACATCGCTTTCGCCGCGTAGCATATCTTGAGCGGACATTCGATCACCGACGCGCTTTCTTGAAGGCGTTCGATGTTGTGACGAATCCGCGATTCGCTGTAGACGAACAGCGGCGTGCCGTATTCACGCGCAAGCTCGACGGCATCGGCGCCGTCGATGTGAAGACGGTCGTCACGAACGTCGAGAAAGTTTTCTATTTGCCACATAGAGGTTGGTTGAAATTCGAGTTGATCCAGGGTCTTAGCCGCAGATTGCGCAGATAACACAGATAAGAAGGATTTTTTAAGGTGATCTGCGCTATCTGCGAAATCTGCGGCCAAATTTACCTGATTGCCCCTGAGCTAATTGGACTTCTTCAACTGAATCCCCGTGCCACGCGGATACAAACCC
>DATEOJ010000067.1:0-13780 GCA_035274235.1 Pyrinomonadaceae bacterium | reverse complement strand
TTGCTATAGGTGAGATCGAGTCGATCAAGGGCGCCGACGCGATAATAAAAGCAATCTCGAATTCTGATAGCCCGGGCTTGAACCTGCCGAGCATTCGCGCGCGGTTAGTTGAAGCAGCGGGAAAGATCGCCGGTGCAAACGCGGCGGATTCGAAGTCGACTCAGCTTCGTGAATCGATCCTCAACGTACTCGATGCCGAACACGCGAAGGCGGCGAAACAGGATCGCGACACCGTGTTGCTCGCACTGACCGCCGCGTTGCGAGCTGCTCCGCGGGATGCAAAGCGGGCGAGACCGGACCGCACCGATACGACTGTCGCAAAGTTCCTTACAAACCCCGACGGTCGCGTTCGCGCCGACGCCGAGAACACGCTTTCACGAGTTCGCGCAAAGAACGCGAACGACACACTCCGTTCAATACTCGTATCAGACACCGATGTCTTTGCTCGCGCGAACGCCGCACGTGCGCTTGGAGCTGCGGAAGACAAAACTTCGGTCGACCAGCTCATCGTCGCAGCTACTAAGGACGCTGATTCTCGCGTCCGCGTGTCAGCACTGCGCTCGCTTGCCGCTCTTCGCGAACCGAAAGCCGGCGAGCCGCTTTTAACACGAGGCGAGGAACTGTTAGCTGCTTACACGAAAGCGAAGAAGCCTGATTTCATTCCGGCCGAGCAAAGCGAGTTTCTCGAAGTCGCAACTGCGCTCGGTCGTATTCTTCCGAACAGTCAACGCGAACGTGCGGTGAATATGTTCCGCGAGTTTGGAAAACTCGATAGAGGGTTTTCGGCGGAGGTCTATATCGCGCGAGTTCGTATCGCTCCGCGACACGGCGATAATGACAAACCCGAACTGACAAACTGGCGCCAGTACAGCACGCTCGGACAGGTTGTCGGAGAGTTTGCGACGCTCGAGCCGACAACCGAAGAAGGCAAGCAGATGAAGAAGGAGGCTCCGGACGTCTTACGCGCCCTCGCGAAAGCGTATGCCGAAGCGGATCCCGCGAACGAAGCCGATACGATCATGGCTGCACCGGACGTGCTTCGTGCGTATGCGGGTTTTAAGACCGAGGACCTCGGTGAGCTTCTCCGAACCGCGTTGACGAATAAAGATCTGTTTATCCGCGCGACCGCTGCTGAGCTGCTCGCCGACCTACCCGCGTCCGAAGAAAACCTGACAGCGTTAAATCGCGCGTTGGAATACGCGATCGTCAACGACACGGTGTACAACGACGCGGTGCTTTCCACTCTAGATGCGTTGTTCAAGGTCGACAAGATGAAGTCGCTCGACGCGTTGGCCCTCGCCGTCGGATCGCTCGATCACATCGTGCGTGCGAAAGTCGCCGATCTTATGAAGGACGAAGCGCTTCGAAACATGACGACCCTTCCCGACACGCTTAAGTTTGCGAATCTCGATGAGGTCCGACAAGTCAGACCTTACTCCGGTAAACACACAAAGCTTGGTCAGGTGCTAAACACCGACGCCGATTATCGTCGAGCTCTCGCGCGAAAGAACGGAAGAGTCAGTGCTGTGCTCACAACCGCAAAGGGAACATTCACGATCGATTTCCTCCCCGAGGATGCGCCGCTGACGGTCGACAATTTCGTGAAGCTTGCGAAGGCCGGTTACTTTAATGGTCTTGAAGTACATCGCGTCGTCGCAAACTTCGTGATGCAGGACGGCGATCCGCGAGGTGATGGCAACGGTGGGCCCGGTTGGTCGATCCGGTGCGAGGTGAACATGGTCCCGTACGAGCGCGGTGCGATCGGGATGGCATTGTCGGGAAAGGACACAGGCGGATCACAATGGTTCGCGACCCATTCACCCCAACCGCATCTCGATGGCGGTTACACGGTCTTCGGGCGAGTGAACGAAACCGGGATGAAAGTCGTAGATCAAATCGTCCGCGGGGATAAGATCGTGAGTGTGAAGATTGTAGAACGATAGATTTAGCGAGTACGAGCGTGATTCTTAACTATTCAAATCTCGCGGACTCAGAAATTGCGACGCTTGATCGTGAGGTTGGGCATCATGCCGGTTTGCGTGACGTCTTAGCGTGGGCTTCGACCAAGTCGTCTTCTGACCGGCATCAGCAAATCGTCGCGGAGGTGGTCACACAGGACGAGTTTACTCACGACGTGATCGTTCCCTATCGAGATGTGTTTCTTGTGTATGACACCACATGACTCGGAGCCGTGACGGCAGTTGCCGTTTTTGGCACGCACCCAACAGCAGATGAGTTGTTGGAGAAGCGCTTGGAGCGCGGCTGGCAGCCAACGCCGTCTGCAATCAAGACGGGAGATCGAGTGGTCGGACACGCGGCTTGTGCAGTCGGAAAGACGATACCGGGGGATTGATCTAACGAATCGAGTCCCTCTGTGTGCTCGGTGGCCAAAGCTTATGGAAGAAATCGAACAAAGGGGAACCTCAAGCGCAAAGAAGTACTCAACAGTCGAGATCGAAGAAGGTCTCGATAATCTCGCGCGTTACCTCGACGGACTGTTCCGCATTCCCGGCACGGGTTGGCGATTCGGTCTGGACGCACTTATCGGTCTCATCCCAAATGTCGGCGACACGATCACATCGCTCGCTTCGTTCTACATTCTCATCGCCGGAGTTCGCTACGGTGTTCCGAAGATCACCCTGCTGCGAATGGCATTCAACATCGGACTCGACTACGCAGTCGGTTCGATCCCATTCATCGGCGACGCCTTCGATTTTTTCTGGAAGGCGAACAAACAAAACCTCGACCTCATCCGCGAACGTGCGACCGGACGCGGCAAGGGCACGACAAGCGATTACATTTTCATCTTCGGTCTTATCGGTCTGCTGGTATTGCTTCTGATCGGCTCCATCGTCGTGAGCGGCATCATCCTCTATTACATTTTTACCAGCATGCCGCTGGTGTAAGGAGAATCGAATGGATCGCAGAGAGTTTCTCTCGAGTCTTGCTTTGACGCCGCTGCTTTCGCAGGTCGCATTTCCCGCACGCCCGATGCGACGACTGCGACCCGGTGATCCGCTCTGGCCGTCTGCCGGTGAATGGGAGAAGTTGAAGTCGGCGGTTGGTGGCCGGCTGATTAAACTCGAATCCCCGCTCGCCGGCTGCAAGCAAGCGTCGACGAGCGCTGCATGCACTAACGTCCTCAAGAGTCTCGAGAATCCTTACTACATCAGCGACGAGCCTGCGTATACGCAAGCTTCGGGCTGGCTCGACGCATGGACGTCGGCACCGAGCGCTTACGCGGTCGCGGCGGAGTCGACTGCGGATGTCGTCGCGGCGGTTAACTTCGCGCGTGAGAAAAATCTGCGGCTTGTCGTTAAGGGCGGAGGACATAGTTATCTCGGCACTTCGAGTTCGCCCGACTCGCTCCTTATCTGGACGCACCGCATGAACAAGATCACGATGCACGATTCATTTCTCGCGAGCGGTTGTAAAGATGCTCAGCCGGCGGTGACGATCGAGTCCGGTGCTGTGTGGCAGCACGCATACAACGAGGTAACGACAAAGAACGGACGCTACGTTCAGGGTGGCGGCTGTGCAACGGTCGGCGTTGCGGGTTTGATCCAGAGCGGTGGGTTCGGAAGTTTTTCGAAGAACTACGGAACAGGCGCGGCGGGATTGATAGAAGCGGAGATAGTAACCGCGGATGGGAAAGTGCGCGTCGTGAATGCGTGCAAGGAGCCCGATCTGTTTTGGGCGTTGAAGGGCGGAGGGGGCGGAACGTTTGGCGTGATCACAAAAGTGACGCTACGCACGCGCGAGTTGCCGCAATTCTTCGGCGGCGTGTTCGGGAATATCCGCGCGACATCCGACCAAGCGTTCCGACGGCTGATCGCGCGGACGATGGGTTTCTACCAGCAGAAACTTTTGAATCGACATTGGGGCGAGCAGATCGTCTTCCGTCCGCCGAACACGATGGACATCCGTATGGTCTTCTGCGATCTCGATCAAAAGCAGGCCGAAGAAACATGGGAGCCTTTCAAGAGTTGGCTTGCCGAGTCGCCCGATGATTTCAAGATCGAAACACCGCTGACGATTCTCGCGATTCCGGCGCGCAATTTTTGGGACGCGAGTTTTTGGGGGAAGGTACCGATGCAGGTTGTCCGCACGGACGATCGGACGAATGCTCCCGCAGAGAATATCTATTGGATGGGCGATGCCGAGCAGCCCGGACAGTTTCTTCACGCGTATAAGTCCGCGTGGCTTCCGTCGTCGCTTCTCGAATCAAGAAATCAGCAGCGTCTCGTCGACACATTTTTCGAAGCGAGTCGGTATTATGGCTTCTCGCTTCACTTCAACAAGGGGCTCGCCGGGGCACCGGCTGCGGAGATCGAAGCCGCTCGGAGCACAGCGACGTCGCCAGATGTTCTAGATGCGTTCGCACTATTGATCACCGGCAGTAACCGTCGGGCCTTTCCCGGAGTTGCCGGACATGAGCCCGATCTCACTTCCGCGCGTCGGAGCATTGAGCTTGTCGGAGCGTGTATGAAAGCGATAATGAAAGTCGCTCCTCGAGCGGGATCCTACGTTTCCGAGAGCGACTTCTTCGAACAGGATTGGCAGCGGTCATACTGGGGTTCGAACTATTCAAGACTCGCGTCGATAAAGAAAAAGTATGATCCGGATGGATTGTTCTTTGTCCACCACGGCGTGGGGAGTGAGACATGGTCTGCGGATGGGTTCGAGAGAAAGTAGTAGCCTGAGCACACCTCTCGTGCAAAACGGACATCTATTGATCGTTCCTCCCCTGAGGTGACGATATGCGAAATCTACTGATTGCTTTTCTTTTCGGCGTTTTTTGCCTTGCCGGAAACGCCCTTGCCCAGAAAGATCCCATCCCGAACCCTGCCATCGACATGGCCGGCTATCTTAAGATCGCCGACGAAGCCGCGAGACATCGCGAATCCAGACGGCTAACCGAGGAAGACTTTATCAAGATGAGTCGCGAGTCAGGCGTGATCGTCCTTGATGCCCGGAGCAAGGAGAAGTACGACGAGCTGCATGTCGCGGGAGCGATCAATCTGAGCTTTCCGGATATTACTGTCGCGAGTCTCGAATCAAAATTCCCCGACAAGAACGCGCGCATACTGATTTACTGCAACAACAACTTCAAAAACGGCGAACGAGCATTTCCCGCAAAGGCCGCGACCGCGTCGCTGAATCTCTCGACGTACATCTCGCTATACTCATACGGATATCGCAACGTGTACGAGTTAGGTCCGCTGCTGGATATTAAGTCGACGAAGTTGAATCTGATTCCGACTGAGAAAGTTGAGGAGTAATTGCGGGGGAGGGCGTTGCAAAGTCTTAAATTTCAAATTTCAAATTTGAAATTTGAAAACCAACCCACGAGACGGTCGAGTTCCTCGTCGCGCAAACCAAAAAGCGAGCCGAAGCTCGCCTTTTTTCCCTTGTTCGAATCCCCTTCCTGCAAATCGGTTACACTGTCGCCGCTTGCGCAGCGAACATCTTATCGAGTGCAGTCTGAAGCACACTGACGCCGTATTCGCCGGCAGCCCGTGTCTTCAACTTCCCGTCCGCGTCAAAAAGATAATAGACGGGAACCCACCCTTGCTCGTTCAAAAATGCGTCCTTCAATTTGTGAAGGCTGTCGACCGCGGTCGGCTCGGTGATGTTGTTATCCCTCATCGCCTGGTTGACCGTATCGAGATCCGTATCGGCCTCATATCGCGGCATGTGGACGGCGACCGTCTGCAAACCCTGCGGCTCGTACTTCGCGATCAGTTCCTTTAACTGCGGCATCTTGTCTTTGCAAATCCCGCACGACACCGCCCAAAAATGGACAAGCGTCGGTCTACCCTTGATCTGTTCTTCTACTTCTTCCTGCGAGCCGTTGAACCACGTCGTGGCTCCGGTTAACTCCGGCATCGCATCTCCAATTCTCATCGGCATAACTTTTTGTATTTCGGATTTGGGATTTCGGATTTGGGATTTCCTTGCGGCCAAATCCCAAATCCGATTTCCATCCTTCCCTTTCTCGAGTCAGCTAATTCTCATTTGGGCTCTCGTTGCGAAAAAATCCGCAATCCGAAATCCCAAATCTTCAAACCTTCAGGTTCTCCTGCCCTGGTTTCCAGTCGGCGGCGCAGAGACCGCCGGTCTGCAGACCTTGCAGAACGCGAAGCGTTTCGTCGACCGAACGTCCGATGTTCAGGTCGTGGACGACCGAGTACTGCAGCACGCCTTCCGGGTTGATGATGAACAGACCGCGGAGCGCGATGTTCGCGTCCTCGACGAGAATGTTGTACTGACGTGCGAGCTTGCCCGCGACATCCGACGCGATCGGGTACTTCACACCCTCGATACCGTTCTTGTCGACCGGCGTCTTTAGCCACGCACGATGCGAATGGACCGAGTCCGTTGAAATACCGACGACTTCCGCTCCGACACCCTGGATCTCATCGAGACGATCCGAGAAGTTGATCAACTCCGTCGGACACACGAACGTGAAATCGAGCGGATAGAAAAGCAGAATGAGCCATTTGCCCGTGTAGTCCGAAAGCTTGACGTTCTCTTTGAGCGTCTCGATGTTCTTCGTCGACGGCAGATTGAAATCCGGTGCCGGCTGGCCGACCTTAGCGATCGGCAATTTTGCGACTTCCATCGCGGGTACTGTTGCAGTTGTTGACATGTTTAATTGCTATCTCCTTGTTTATAAATAATTCGCCACAGAGCACACAGAGAGTTTAGAAACGTATGACAAGTATTTCTCTGTGTCCTATGTGGCTAACTTCTTCCTGCGCAATCCGGACAGAGACCACGCAGTGTTAACTCGATCGAATCGGTCTTAAAGCTGCATTTGCCTTCCGCCAATTTCACCAACTCGATGGGTATCTCCATATCGATGTCGACGAGCGTTCCGCACTTTGTGCAGATCGCGTGATCGTGTCGATGCGTCATCCGATCGAACCGACTCGCGCCGTTTCCAAAAGTGATCTCGGCGATGTGGCCGGACTCCTTAAGGAACCGAAGCGAGTTATAGACGGTCGCAAAGCTAATGGTCGGCAGCAGCTGCTTGGCGGCGAGGAAAACATCATTCGCCGTCATATGACCATCCGCATCGCGGACGACCTGCAGCACGGCTTCCCGTTGCTTTGTTAGACCTAACTCTTTTATTTCTCTAACAGTCATTGCTAAAACGATATTTAGAATAATTCTAAATCCGATAACTGTCAAACGCGGAGAGTGAAGGCGGGGCTTATATGCGTAGATTTTTCACCTTATAGTGCCGGGTAGTTGGTCGCGGTTCGATAAGACCAGCTTGATCACGGCTCTGGATTCTGCGTACCTTCTGCAACTAAATAAATCCGGGTTCGCTTTTCATTGCGCGATCCGCTGTCTACGGGAGCGACAACGATTCTTTTCTGATCGACACGTTTGTATTGGAGAAAGAAATTCCGGACCCATGCAAGGCGCGCCGCCTTTTGCCGGTCAGACATGCGAGAGGGGAAAGCCAAAAGGATGAGAGTCCGACGAAGCATGCCGATAACATACACTCGGTTGAGCAAAGATGAAAGGAAGTTGTGGACGCCATTGCGAAAAGAAAAATCCCGTCCGAGGCATAACGGACGGGATCAGGTTTGTAAGGCGTCACTCTTAGGAGGAGTATTTTTTCCTTACAACAAGCCTTACGGCTTGGTCTTTGAGACTGTCGTTGCCGGGGAGGCTTTCGTTGCCTGACTCGCGGCGGCGGCTTTGGCGGTCGAGGAGAAGGTATACGTTCCCGACTGATCGGAGATCATCCTGTAGCCTTGCGGCGGCGAGAACAACGAAGGATCCGGTTCGCTGCGGAAGATGTTGGTCAGCTTATAGGTCTGCTCACCAAACCGCGGATCGTTGTGTTTCGACATCACCACGAGCTGCAGTTCTTTGGAATACCATTTCTCATACGTGATCTCGATCGGACGCTCGTTACCGATAGCACCGGCCGGGATCGTCGTGATGGTTCGCGTTCCCTCGGCGTCAACGCCTTCGATGTTCTGCGTGCCAAGTTCTTCAGTCCGCGTTTCCCACTTGTTCTGCCCGCTCGCGACGGTGAACACTCCAGTATCGGTGGCACCGTTGAGAGAAACCATAGGAGCGATCGCAGTGAGCTGTCCGGCGACAGCTGCACGTGCAGCTGCAGCCGGTGCCTGCGCGACCGCCGCCCTGATCTCTTCTTTGATCTTGTGAGACATTACGGCGCGGCCCTCAACCGTTGTGATCTCGCCGTTCACCTTGCCATTCTCAATAACGGTCTGGAGAGATTGTCCTCCAGGAGTAGGAGGAGCGGTCACGATCCTGATCTCGTTTTGCGGACGTAAGACCATTTGACGCGTCGTCCTTATATTTGGATCGATCGAATATCGAAAGCCGCCGACCGGATCAAAGAGCGTAATACCGGAACCATACGTGTAGAACGAGCCAAGCATTCCGCCCGTACCGCCCGTGGACTCGCGACGAAAACGTCCCTCGCTGTTTCGATAGAGTTTACTCGTCGAGTTACGCACGATTCGATTCCCGTCTGAGAGTGTCTGCACGCTCTCACTAATGGCCTCTGCCGAGAACGGTGCGTTCTTGACCACCTTGTCAGGGCTCGAAGCGGCGATCTCGGCAACAACTTTGGCGTCGCTCGTCACAACAACCTTGGGCTCGGGTTTCGGGTCCTGGGCATTCGCTACTACACCCAGCAAAACGAACATAAGAATGGAAGCTACTGTCTTCATACTTGTCTCCTAAAAGTTATTCAACAACACGTATCGCGCGTGTTACGCCATCGTTGCCGACTAACAGGTCTGCCTTAATGACCTCGGCATCGTTCTCAAGGGGGATGTCCACTCCCATCGCGAAAAGCGCCGAACGCGACATGTCAACGCGAATTATCCGAGCGCCTCGCTCAGTTTCATTCGGGTCGCCGGCGTAAGAGACGGCGTAAAAATCAACGCGACGCTTGGTGGACGCAGAAGTCTTTTGCGGTGAGATTCGCGGAGTCGCGGGCCTGTCCATTGAGACTTTCTGTGGACGCGGACCTTCAATATCGGTGGCTTGGCGAGCCTCGACAAGATTGTCAGGTTCGGAATGCTTCTTGTAACTCGGTTTCGGATCGTTGTTCGTAGAAGCAATCGGTCCTGACACTGTTGCGGGAGCCTTTGTAGTCCGAAATAGGCCAAATGAAATAGCCGCGATCGAGATTAAAAGCACGCCCGAAACCGCGGCTGCGTTTCGACGGATAAATCCGAGGACTACAAAAGCTGCCGAAACCTTTTCCGGTCCAGCGTTTATTCGCGCCCGGACCTGGTTGAACAACGCCGGATTGCGGACGATGTCCTCTATTTCACTCTCACTGACAGAGGTCGACCGGACCACCACTGCGGCGATACGATCGAATTCTTTGTCTTTCAAATCTCTGTTCTGCATCTTCTCACCAAAAAAGGACGTCTCGTCCCCTCAAAAGGTTACAAAAACTTGCGCAGCACCCGACGCAACGTGTTTCTCGACCGCCATGCCCGGATCTTAACTTTCGACTGTGACCAACCCGTAGCATCTGCGATCTCCGCGACGCTCATTTCCTCAACGTATAGCATCTGCAACAACGCCCGGTCATCGGCCGCCACACGAGACAAAAGTTTCTCAGCAAGGTCTCGATTGAGAAGCAGGTTTTCAGCGTCTGTTGTGTGACCAACAACTCCCGTCAACGATTCGATCTCGCCCTCAGTCAGATCGCAACAGAGATCCTCAGGCTTTCGCTTCTCGCTTCGCAAGGTATCGAAACAGGCGTTGGTCGTGATTCGCGCGATCCAGCTTGCAAGGGATAGCTCGTGCAATCCGCGAAAGCGCCCTAACTCGATAAACGTTTTAGAAAAACTTAGTTGGATGATCTCTTCGATCTGTTCAGGACGGCGAAAGTAGCGGGCGGCGATTGCGGCGACCATTCGTTTATGACGGTCGAATATCTGTTCGAATGCGAACTCATCTCCTGCGAGAACGAGATCGACCAGTTGCCTATCCGTGCGCTCGACTTTCACCGCGCGATTGGCGGAGTCGTCGTCGACCCGAGTTATTGCATTCTCGTTCTGCAATGCGCCTGGATAGCTGCTCATTCGATTATTGAAGACTCTGAACGGCCGTCGATGTAAAGACGAACCGTCCAAAGGATCGGTTACGGAAATGTTTACGGCTTTCTTCTTTGCGAGATCTGCGAGCTTCGCGTGAGACAGCTTACGAGATTACGCGAAAGGCAGTTTCACACAGAGCTCGCAAAGCACGCAGAGAAGAGTAGAGTCGGATCCGGAAATCGCCCGGCTGGCTCGTTTATCCGTGACAGATACTACCGACGGCGATCGATGAAAAGTCTGCGGCGCGCGATGACTTGGAGTCCGGGACGTTTGGAGGTTACCTCGATCTTGCGTTCGCCGATCTTGCCACCGGAGGCGATCGGCACTTTCGGAATGTAGGTTACTGCGTAACTCGCATCGATAAGCTTGGCGATGAATGCGGTCTTGTCGACCATCTCATCGAGAGTCTCGGGAATGACCGACGTGCCATTCGTATTCTCGGCGAGACTCTCGAGTTGTTTCTCGCTCAACTCCAGATCCGTCTTGCGCGTTTTCAGTTTTTGCAGCAGCGTTCGATCGAGATTGATCGTCTTCGACCTCTGTGCGGTCGCATTATCGCGGACACCGTTTGGCAACGTCGCGGCAACTTCGTCCGGCATCGCCTTCGGCGGTGGCGTGTTCGATATGCCTTTTGTCCGCGGAGCAATGTCGGCGACTTCCATTCGTGTGTAACTCAGAACGTGAACGCTTATCTCGGTGGTTAACAGTCGCTGGATCGCATCACGTTTTGCCGACTGATCGCGCCTGCTGTCGGTCCCGTCGGTTATCAAAACGATGTGTTTGTTCTCAAGCGGATTCTTTTGCAAGTAATCAGCGGCGAGATCGAGTGCTTCTGCAAACGCCGACAACCTCCCGAACTTCGTCTTCGCGATCGCCTGCGCCGTGGCCTCGCGATCAGTCGTTAGATCTGACGTGATCACAGCCGAGTCGCTATACTCCATGATCGCGATCGCGTCATCAGGTTTGAGCGATGAGACAACGGCTCGTGCGATTCGCTTTGTTTGGTCGAGACTCTTCACTTGCCGCATTTCGCCGCCGGTATCGAGAATGATCAGCACGTTCGCAGGTATGCGACGGACACTGCTCGGTTGATGAAGTATGTCGTTCTCTGTAATGACGAGATCCGTCTCTTTGACACCGGGAAAGAAATCGCCGTTCTCGTCGAACGCGACAACGTTGAGTTTCACCTCTTCGGTATCCACGCGCTCAACATCGTCATCCTTCGGAGCCGGTGTCGGGGTTTGTTTCGGCAACCTTCCGCTCTGAGACGCTACGCTTAACGTAAGTAAAAGAATAAAAGCCGTTAAGAGCAGTACTCTGAATTTCGGATTCCGCATACCGTTTTATGATGAGTCGATCAGAGCTGTGGATGCTTTGCCACAAAGTCGATCAGATTTCCCGCGTACTCGCGGAACCTCGGACAAGTAACGCCATGTGCGTCGAGTAGTTCCTTTGCCTGACTCGTGTCATAGGTCTGGGCAAGAAAGAAGTACGGAACCCCGTGGTGCGGCAGCCCGGTAAGCGGCGGCGAGACCGGCGTCATGAGCCACCATTCGACGAGCGCCGGCGGAGGAACGATCATCGAGCCTTTCCGCGAAAGCTTTTCTGCTATCACATCGAACAACCCGGCAGTCGTCAGCGGCTCGGGATCGGCGATCGCCAACGTTTTTCCCACGGCCGCTTCGTCTGTCGAGAGCGTTGCGATCGCGTCGACGACAAAATCTACAGGAACGAGATTCAAACGGACATCGCGATTTCCGACATTGATAAAACGAAGCAGACCCGGTGCCCGGCGAAGATATTGGATAAGGTAATAGATGCCGTCATACTTCACCGTCTCGCCGGTCTTCGAATCTCCGACGACGACCGACGGCCGATAGATCGTCACAGGAATGTCCGCTTTTAATTTCTCGACTTCGGCTTCAGCAAGATACTTCGTCTCTTCGTAGAAATTTCGAAACCCCGCGTCGTGCGCGAGTTCGTTTTCGAGCACCCGACCGTTACGTCTGCCGGCGACATAGCAGGTCGAAACATAGTTATAGCGTCGCAGGTTGGGGAGCGAGAGACAGAAATCGTTGACGTTCTTTGTCCCTTGGAGATTTACGGCGAACGCAATGTCTTTTGAAACCGCAAGGTCGTATGCCGCAGCGAGATGAAAGACCGATGTGACTTCGTCTCGGATCGTCGGGAGGTCTTCGTGGTGAATTCCGAGATTCGGCAGCGTGACGTCGCCTTCGATGAGTGCAAAGTTCTCGAGCGGTGTTCCCGTCCGATCGGCGATCGCTTCAACCGCTACCGATGCGCTCTCGACGAAAGCTTTCTGCACGAGAAGATAGAACTGCGTATCGGGTCGAGCGAGGCGTTCGACGAGGCGTTCGCCAATGAAGCCTGGAAAGCCGGTAAAGAAAATCGTTTCTGAAAAAGCCATTGGGATAAGTTTACCAAGTCGATACGATGCAAACCGACCTGACCATGCACAAGCCGACCGCACGATGAGCAAGCCCGACCGTCAGGGAGCGGTTCCTTGTCGAGACTCTTTCGGGCTTCGCCCGCATGATGAGCGGAAAGGCTCCGCCTTTCCGATAGCGGACCAAAACCTGGGAGGCTACGCCTCCAGCCGGCGGCGAAGCCGCGAGAGACTTTCGATGCATGACGGAAAGGCGTAGCCTTTCCGCTCATCGTGGCGGCAAAGCCGCTAGAGGACCCAAGTGAGTTGCGGCAAAGCCGCATCGGACGGCGGTACGCTGCGGCAAGCCGCTTTATCCACATGTGGAAAACTTGTGATAAAGTTTTCCTATCCGTATGACCGAAGCGATCCCGCAACGAGAAAAGAGCGAGCTCGACCTGCCTCAGTGGTCCGTCGTCTCGTTCGATGTTCGCGAAGGTTCGGGACTTACTTACGCCGCTGCCGTAGACCTTCTCGCCGAACGTGAGGCCGCAGGCGTCTACGGTCTTTGCATTATCACCGACGATGCTGCGAGTCGGGTCCGCTAGCTCACAAACTCCAACAACACTTTTCCAAAACTCTCATTCGATTCAAGGTAAGAGTGCGCCTCGCGCACGTTGGCCGCGCCGAAGACCTTGTCGACTGTCGGGCGTACGCGTCCATCGACAAGCATCGGGAGAACGTCGCGCTCAAACGCACGGACCGCGTCCGCCTTCTCATCGTTAGGTCGTCCTCGCAAAACCGTCCCTATCAGCTTCAGTCGCTTCGACAACGCGAGGCCGAGATTAAACTCCGCACGAGCACCGGCAGTCAGTCCGACCAACATCAAGCGACCCTTCGTAGCGAGACTTCCGAGGTTCTGTTCGAAGTAGGGACCGCCAACAAGATCCAGAATGACGTCGACGCCGCGTCCGTCGGTCAGCGATCTTACTTCGGACGCAAAATCCGGTTCGCCCGCAACAACGATCGCCTCATCGAGACCGAACTCTTTGCATCGATCGAGTTTGTCTTGCGTCCGCGACGTTCCTAACACGCGATGACCATTGGCCTTTGCGATCTGAAGTGCAGCAAGTCCGACGCCCGAGCCAACTGCATGGACAAGGAGCGTCTCAGCGTCTTTCAATTCTGCCTGCGCAAAAACTGCGTCGTGCGCGGTGATGAACGCTTCGGGTGTCGCAGCCGCTTCGACGAGCGAGAGGTTATCGGGAACGCGGGCGAC
>DATEOJ010000066.1:0-5235 GCA_035274235.1 Pyrinomonadaceae bacterium | reverse complement strand
GATCTACATCGCGAACTCCGAACACTCGACACACTGGACTGGGAGACCTTGTTCACACGCAGTCACTTGGTACCACTCGAGAACGAGGACATCAGGATCTTGGCCCCTGAAGATCACCTCCGGGTTATGTGCGTGCACTGGTTGATCGATGGCGGAGAATCAAAGGACCGACTATGGGACATCTATTATGCCGTCGAAAATCGGCCCGCGGATTTTGACTGGTCCAAATGTCTCGATGTAACCCCGGCACACCGTCGTGGTTGGATCATAGCTACCATCGGTCTAGCCCACCGTTATCTCGGCCTCGGAATAGATGACCTTCCGTTCGCAGCCGATGCGAAACACTTACCTCGTTGGCTGACCCGATGCGTCGAAAGAGGCTGGAGGTCGGACGTCCCGATGCAGCCGCTACAAAATACGCTTGGCGATGCCGATTCTCTTCTTAGGGAAGTGAAGAAGCGACTTCCACCAAACCCGA
Organism: Pyrinomonadaceae bacterium; assembly: GCA_035274235.1. GTDB lineage: Bacteria > Acidobacteriota > Blastocatellia > Pyrinomonadales > Pyrinomonadaceae > OLB17. Next base: position 4,757 of record DATEOJ010000066.1, on the reverse strand, counting down.
TCCAGGCGACCGTCGACTGTGAGGGGGTTTTTGACGATCGAAGCCGCATTCCATATCAAGCTCGGGACTTCTTTATTCGGATTCGCCCGGCAATTCCCAGAGTTATCAAGAATATTTTTAGTCGGATGAGGAGGCGGCCCGTTGTCGATACAAGCAGATAACATTTGCCTCGCGCTTGAGACCGCCGTTGGCACCGGAAGTATCGCGATACTGCGATCCGGAAGAGTCGTCGCCGAAAGCACGCATGAGATGCGGCCGTCGCGGGCCGAAGAATTGCTCGGCGTAGTAAATAGCGTGATGTCTGAAGCCAATGTTTCTCTGAGCGACTTATCACTCCTCGCCGTTTCGATCGGTCCCGGTAGCTACTCGGGGATCCGCATCGGAATATCAACGGCGATCGGATTAAAGAACGCTCTCAGCATTGAGTGTCGTGGAGTTTCGCTACTCGAAGCGATCGCTTATCGCTCGATCGGTTCCCATCCTGAGATCGTCGCGGCGGTGCCTGTCGGAAAGAACGACGTGGCTTGGCAGCGGTTCACTCTTTCGAATGGTCGGGCCAGCGAATCCGCAAAACCAAATCTGACGTCTATTCAGGACTTCGAGAACGAGGTGCGGGATATCGACCCGCATGCCATTCGGGCTCCGATCGATGTCCTGCAGCGTATCGGAATCGACGGATCTAGTCCGGCGAACGGTGACACAACCTTTGCGGCGCTCGTTGGAAAAGTAGCGATAGAGAATTCGGCGAATGGTTCTTTGACGCCGATCTATCTCCGCAGCGGGACAGGTTTCTGAAGTGGATAACATCGACATCATACGGATCGGACCGGAGCTGATTGACGATATCTTGTCGATCCAGACCGAGTGTGGCCTTAGCGAATGGACACGCGAGGGATATCTTGACGAGCTAACGCGACCAGACGCAGTACTGATCGCTGCGGTGGTAAAGGACGTCACCGCCGGGTTTCTTGCCGGCAGGGCACCCGCCGGGAGCAGCGTTCATCCTTCGCACGCCGATCTTTATAATATCGGGACTAGAACCGTTTTTAGGCGAAAGGGCGTCGGCGCCGCCCTGCTTTCTTACTTTCTGGATATCTGCGACAAACGGAGGGTGGTAAAGGTGTGGCTTGATGTTCGGGCTTCAAATGACGCGGCGAAGTCCTTTTACCAACGCCACGGCTTTCGAAAGACGGGGAGCCGCAAATCCTTTTATATCAACCCGCCGGAAGATGGGGATGTCATGTGTAGGAGCTCCGGTCAGGTAAATGTCGGACAAAGCTCACAAGGTGCTTGAAAATCGATGTGAACATGGTCTAACATCGAGCATGAACCCGGACGAATCCTACTTAAGATCCATTCGGGTCCAAAAAATTGAAAAGTGAGGAACATATCGCGCTATGGACATGTCAACTCCTGATGTTGTGAGGGACGAACTGATAAAGACCAACTCGGCTTTCAGAGACCTAGTCAGCCAACATCAAAACTACGAAGAGCGGTTGAGCGAATTGGCCCACCTATCCTATCCCAGCGACGACGAGCAAGTGGAAGAAAGCACACTCAAGAAGAAGAAGTTACTAATTAAAGACGAGATCTATGCAATGATGCACGACTACTCGGTCTCGCATTAAGTTTTTAGGGCTTATTTTTATTTCCCGCTTCCGGACGGCACTTTGTTGCCGTCCTTTTCATTTGGGCCACACGCCTCTCGACCGAAGAACTGAATTCCTTGAGAACCCGCCACCGCGAAGCCGCCCGCAGCTGCCGCAACAATCCTGGGGCTGAGATTTTCGTCGCCCCCGATGTCGATTCGATTAACGATCTTTCCGTTCGTCAGATCAAGCACGTAAACACTCGGATCGCCGGTGATCGAGATCACCCCATCGTTACCGATGATCGCCGGTCGACTCGATAACCTCCCGGACAGTCGCCGCTTCCACTCGACATTCCCGCCGCGCGAGATCTTGTAAAGAAAGTTATCGAACGAAGCCGCAAGGTACTCCGAATCGTAGGGAAGTAGGAACGAGATCTGAGCTCCGTTCTTGAAGGTCCAAACACGATCGCCGTCCGCGGACGTCAACGCAAGGTTTCCACGAGCATCGCCTACGAGGATTCGCCCCGCCGCATCGACGAAGATCGCGGTCGGAGATTGTCCGGTACGCAGCATTCGCGATGTGACGCCGCGCATCATGTCGACCGCAAGCAGCTCATTCCCGCCGGTTCCAAGGATCAGATGATCGGTCGCGAATAATGGCGGCGCGACCACGCGAGTTCCGATCGGTTGACTCCAATTGAGCGAGCCGTTCGCTAGTGAGAAGACCGAGACGAGACCGTCGGTGTTGACCGCGGCTACCTTGTCACCAACGATCCCAAGCGTCGTCGAATCTTTGACTTGAATTGCAGTCGACCATGTCGTTATCCCCGTCTGCTTACTCACGGAGCGAAGGGTCGCCTTTCCCGATGATCCGCTTTCAGATCGTCCGGCGGTCACGAAGAGCGCGGATTGATCAGTTAAAAGAAGATTCGACACGACGGAACCGCCGAGGTCAGTCGACCACAAACGCGCACCAGACTTCTGATCTACCGCTTCGAGCGCTCCGTCTGCGGCAAAAAAGTAAACACTAATTTTGTCTGCGGCACCGGATGTCGAGAGGTCCGCGAGTGAATCGATCGACCAGCACTTCGCATACGGTTTTGGTTCTTCGATCTGCGTACTCGCGCGGACTAAAACCGACACCGACACGATGATCCCGACCGCAAAAAACAGTCGTGTGATACTGCGAAAATAACGCGTGATCGGCGTGACGAAGTGAGACATTTTGTGCAACGCAACGCGTTCCGGGAGTGTGAAGTAAGATTTTAGCACAGCAACTTGACCGCACTTCATTGATGAATGTAGTATCCACCTACGTTGCTACAAACTAACCAAAGGAGACTCCCGCGTTATGTCATTTAACAAGATTATTATTGTCGGTAACCTCGGTCGCGACCCCGAACTTCGCTACACTCCTCAAGGCGTCGCAGTGTGTAATATCTCGCTTGCGACCAATGAAAAAAAGCGCGACAAGTCAGGCGAGATGCAGGACGTTACGACGTGGTTTCGTGTAACGCTTTGGCGCAATCAAGCGGAGAACGCTTCGAAGTATCTAACGAAGGGAAGCCCGGTTTACATCGAAGGACGGCTTGGTGTCGAAGAGTGGACGGACCGTGACGGAAAAGAGCGCTACACGCTCGAAGTACAGGCGACGGATATGCACTTTATCAGCGCCGGACGTGGAGGCGGCGATGAATATTCAGGACCGTCAGCTCCTGCGGAGTTCGCAGGTCCCGCTGATCGCTCGACTGCCGGTACCGCTGCGGCACCTGCTCCGAGTGGAGACGACGACATTCCGTTCTAGTCGCGACGCGAATAAAATATTTAAGGCCGCGGGATCGCTCCTCGCGGCCTTTAGTCTTTTTAGGACTCGTCTCCTATCTAGGCAACCGACTCTCGAACCTGCTCACCGCCGCCGCCGACCGAACCCATTTTCCGAAACTTCTCGTATCGCTGTTTCACCAGGTCGCTCGGGTCGGCTTTCGAAAGCTCCTTTATGTTTCTGACGATCGCTTTTTTCAGATCCTCAGCGATCCGCGTGAAACGCTTTTGACGCTTTTTGTCGTCGTCATCACCGCTGAATTCCCACGGCTCCTCTTCTGCAACGATCTCGTCGATCACACCAAACTGTTTTAGGTCGCCGGCAGTAAGACGCAGTGCAGCCGCGGCAAGGTCCGCCTTCGCGGCATCCTTCCAGAGAATTGCTGCGCAACCTTCAGGTGAGATCACCGAATAGACCGCGTTCTCCATCATCAGGATTCGATCGCCGATTCCGATCGCAAGTGCCCCACCCGAACCACCTTCACCGATGACAACGACAACGATCGGCACACGCAAACCAGCCATCTCGCGCAAATTAAATGCGATCGCTTCGGCCTGACCGCGCTCCTCTGCATCGATACCCGGATAAGCACCGGGCGTATCGATAAACGAAACGATGGGTCGTCCGAACTTTTCAGCGAGGTGCATAAGCCGAAGAGCTTTTCGATAACCTTCCGGTTTCGGCATTCCGAAATTTCGAAATCGTCGTTGATTCGTATCGCGACCTTTCTGCTGTCCCACGACAAGTACTTCCTGACCGTCGATCCGTGCAAACCCCGACACCAGCGCCGGATCGTCGGCATACCGGCGGTCTCCGTGAAGTTCGACAAACTCTTCAAAGATCGTCGCAAAGAGATCTCCGGAATAAGGCCTGTCCGGGTGACGCGCAGTCTGAACACGCTCGATCGCTGTTTTGTTTATTTCAGTCGCCATATAAATCGCTTTTGCCAACTATACCAGCTTAAGGGACCTTCTCGTCAGCCGGCCGGCCGGAAGGAAGCACGAGGTGGGCCTTTTCCTTAGCAGTTCCGATGGTCGCAATACTGCCGGAGTTGAAATTGAGAAAATCAGACTCGATACCATCGGAGAATATCACTCCCTTCGTCGGCATGTGTGATTCGATCACAAGCTTGGTATCACCAGTAAGGATTCCCGCCGTCAGATCGACCTGGGTTGTCTTGCTCTGAAATGGTTCTCGCACAACGAACATCAACTGTTCCGCACGCAACTTTACCTGTTTCTTTCCTCCGTCCCTGCGAGCCACAAATTTCTGCATCGACGAAGTCATGTTGAAGACCGAGCTGAGCCAGCCTGTCGAGCCGGCTTTCGTCGAAACAATGATCCC
>DATEOJ010000065.1:0-2425 GCA_035274235.1 Pyrinomonadaceae bacterium | reverse complement strand
AGGATCATTTCCTTGATCTCGCGGACGCCGTTTTCGAAATCTTCGCGGGACCAGTTCGACTGGACACGGGCTTCGGTCTTAGGTCTTTGGTCTTTGGAAGGAACAATGATCGGATCATTCTCTAGGACGTGGCGGATCTCGGCGTTTCTCGCTAAAGCATTTTCCTTCTCGTCTTCCGCTGCAAGCGTGATGATCTTGATCACCTGCTTCGCATGGTCGAATGCGATCACCGAGTTGAAGAACATGAACTCCGCATCGGCGTGCTCGTCCGGCATCGACTTCAGTGACGGTTCAAACCAGCTCGCGCAATTGAACCCAAAGTAGCCGATCGCCCCCCCTACGAACGGCGGCAGATCGGCGTCGCCGTCGATCTCAAACGAACCGAAATGATCCCGAAGGAAACCGAGCATGGGAGTCGAGAGCTTCTCCCCGTTGATCTCTATCGATTCGTTGCCGCCGCGAAGGACCAACTCCGGCGACGTCCCGATAAACGAATACCTCGCGAGCGACTCGCCGCCCTCGACCGACTCTAGTAGGAACGAATGGGTGCCCGACTTCGACAGTTTTAGAAAAACGCCAAGCGGCGTTAGGAGATCCGCCGCGACAGTGTCCACCACCGGCACGAGCTTCTTCACAGAATTTTGACGCTCAGAATTCACGCAAATAAAAAATGCCGCCCTTGTGATAAGGCGGCGTTTTACAAAGACATTATACTCTGGAGTTTGGTCTTTCGACCTTCAATGCACTCCCGGGCCTGTCAAGGGACGCCGTGACGCAAAACGCCACCAGCTACCCATTGAAGTGTTTGCTCGAAAGTTCATTGAGAAAGTTTTTAACAGAAATAGCGACCGCGTGTCAATCGTAACGGGTTTCACCGCCGAACTATCTTAAAGTCGAAGCAAGCTTTCGGGCCCACGTTACCATTGAGGGTTCTCCGAACTCAAACACCTCGCTACCGTCGAACGTCGTCCGGATCGTAGAGCCTCCGTCTGCGTAACAAATGTCATAACCGACACCATCAAGCGAGATTCCCGTGCGTTTCGGAAAACTGTGTCTCGTGAAAAAGGCATTGATAGATGATTGAGTCTGTCGAGACGGAGCTAGAATTTCCTTCTTATCGATGTTAAGTCCAAGGGCAAGAGTAGCGGGTTCCATTGCCATCCCGCTTTCAAGAAGTCTCATCACTTGTTCACCAAGCGGTTCGCGTTCGTTGCGTAACCGATATTGGATAATCTCGGCACCCCGTCTAGAGCTTTTTCTGATACTTATCTGGTAGGGAGCGCGAAAGCTGGGCCGAATTCTTACATCTAGGGCGTACTCTTGTGTCGCCGGAGAGAATGAGTCACATGCATTTGGAAACATGGCGGCGTAAAGAGCATCGTATTTGTCCAGTGGTAAGGCTTGTCGAATGCGACCTTGATCTTGACTCGACACAGTGCCGGCGATCGTCGCTACTACGATCACGGCAAGAACAAGTATCGGCTTCCAATTAGGGTGGATCATAGTCTCGTTCTCCTTGTAGGAACGATTACATCTTCGGCGGCACTTCAATTCCCATCGTCTCGAGAGCTGTCGTCAGAGACTTCCGGACCGCGTCCGCCACGACGAGCAGCACAGCTCGCTTGTTCGCATCCTTCTCTGGGAGGATCTTGTGATTGTGATAGAAGAGATTGAACGCCTTCGCGAGATTGAACGCGTACTTCGCCAAGATCGCCGGCTCATTCGCGTTCGCAGCTTGAGCGACTGTCTCTTCGAGTCGCGACGCGAGGATGAGCGTGGACCAGATGTCATTGCCAGATTCGCCACCGAACACATCGCCGGTATTGGAACCGTTCGTCACAACCGATACCGAATCCGATAGAGATTCACCGCCGTCGGCCAACTTCCTGAAGATCGAGTTCGCACGCACCGCCGAGTACTGGCAGAACACACCCGTCTCTCCTTCAAATGAAAGCGCTTCCTTGAAGTCGAAAACGATCACGGTGTTGCGCGTGAACTTCAGCAAGAAGTAACGAAGAGCGCCGACGGCGATCTGATGTGCGATCGCGCGCCGCTCATCGTCGCTCGCATCGGGATGACGTGATTCGACCTCGGCGAGTGCGTCCTGTTCGAGACGGTCGATCAGATCGTCGGCCTTCACACCGAGCCCTTTCCGACCGCTCATCTCGACAAACGGTTTCGCTTTGTCTTCTTCAGAAAGGGTGAAGCCAAGTTCTTCGGCAGCGGTTCGCGACAACGCGACCATGTCGTACGAGAGATGGACGCTCGCACGCTCGCCTTTTTCTGGATAGATCGCGGCAACACCTTTCTTGACGACCTCCTGCGGGTAGGACTGACGCGAGTCGATCACGTTGTAGATCGTCTCGCCGTGGCCGAATTTGAAATCGTGCGATTCGTTCTCGGATTCGTTCGCCGTCGTCACCCA
>DATEOJ010000064.1:0-2836 GCA_035274235.1 Pyrinomonadaceae bacterium | reverse complement strand
ACCGTTCTCCGGGTCGTTCTCGTAGAGCGGCCTCATCGCCTGGACCTTGTCGAGGTAGAGCGAAGCAAATCCGTCACGCTTCGCCGTACGGAGATCGCCGCCCGAACCCTTTAGCCAAAGAACCTCTACATCCTCTCCGGTTAGCGGATCTTTTTCCTGAAGCTTCGACGACGTGTTTCCGCCGCCGGTGTTGGTCAAAGTGAGGTCATCGCCGAGCCGGTTGGAACGATAGACGAGGCGATCGACGCCGTCGAGTTTGTCCGCCTCCTCGTCTTTCCACAAATAGCTAACAAACTTAAAACGTGATTCTGATGCAGCTGAATTACTCATTACTTGATTCCGGTATATATGTTGTAAAAAATTGGTCGAGACGTTCTAAATAGCGGACGTGATCCGCGACGCGATTCACCGACCTTTTTCGAAAAGTAGAAAACCGCTTAACCGTTGTAAGAATCGGAAGAATATCAACTTTCGTTCGGAAACGCAACCAATCTTTTGACCGCCAAATATCGGCTCGGAAAAGCCTGTATTCTTACCGTTTTCCGGCGGTCGGGTCGGGCCAGGCATCAGTCCTGAACGGTCCCGCCGGAACTCCCGAATCGTTAGTCAGATTGGGGCGTTTCGGATTGCTATTAAAAGCGTATCTCACGGCGACCGGCACCGAGATGCTCGGTGACCAAACCTCGACGTTGTTCTTCCCGACGATCTTCGCCTCGGCCCAGACCCACTTTTTGTCCGCACCGGCGATCGCAAACTCGTTCAGAGCATCGCCGTTGGTCAGTTTTAGACCAGCCCCGGCGTTCTCAAACGTTAGAAGCATCTTCCCGCCTTTCACTTCCGACTTCTTCAACACGGGCGAGTCGGATAGCGACCTGCCGTACGCGTCCCGCAACGCCCATCGGAACATTCGTAGGCCGACGTCCAATTTATTCTTCGGGTGAATATCGTTCGGCTCACCGATATCGATCGTCACTATCAGACCAGTGTTCGGTGTCGTGAGCGCGGTCCGTCTCTGCGCGTCGCGGAGAAAACTCCACGCACTTTCTTCCGGATCGTTTTTGACCGCGCGATAGTTGGGGAGCTGAATGATCCCGAATGGAAAATTTCCCTCGCCCCAGCGCTCTCGCCACGAACGGATCATCGTCGGGAGAAGAATGTTGTACTGTTCGGCCCGTGCTTCGTTCGATTCGCCCTGATACCAGATCGCGCCTTTGATCGCGAATGGGATCAGCGGAGCGATCATACCGTCGTAGATCGACGACGCGATGCGATACTCACGCAGTGCGTCTGGAACCGCGGGCGATGGGGATGGTCTGACGCCGGACGCTTTTTGTTTGTCGGAAGTCTCGCGCCATTTCTTGATCGCTTCGTCGTACTCGACGCGAACACGTGGACGCTCGGCATCCCAGACCTTTGTCCGCTCGACCGTCGCTTTCAGATCCGGATTTCCGCTTAAGTATTCGACCGGCGTCCAGGCCTCAGCCTGCGAACCGCCGAATGACGAGTTGATCAAACCGATCGGGACCTTCAGTTCTTTCTCGAGCTCGCCTCCAAAGTAATATCCCGCGGCCGAAAATTCTTTAACAGACTCCGGCGTGCACGCGAGCCATTCACCCAGTTTGCCCGTTCGCTTTTTGAAAGCGACTTCACGACTTACATTGAACAAGCGAATGTTCGGATGGTTAGCAGATGCCTGCACAGCGTCGCCATTATCGGTTTCACGCAATAGCCGCTGCATGTTCGACTGACCCGCCACCAACCAAACTTCGCCGACCAGAATGTCATTTAGAACGATCGTGTTCTTTCCGGCAATCGTCATCGTCTGCGGTGTTGACTTCGCCGACAGCTTCCCGAGATCGACTCGCCATTTGCCGTTCGCATCAGCGACAACTGTTTTGCGAATCTTTCCGAACGTCACCGTCACCGCTTCTCCGGGTTCGGCAGTTCCCCAGATCGGGACGGTCTGCTTCTGCTGCAGAACCATCGAACTCGCGATGACATCTGGGATCTGCACCTCCGCATGAACGAATGTTGCGGCGAGTAAAAGGACGATAAGAAGAAGAACTTTCATTTCGACTCAATGCCAACTTTGCACCGTAGCGTCTTTGCGTGGACACAGGATTTTCACGCAACGTCGCAAAGAAACCTATTTTCGTTTCAGCCACGCCTCCGGAACCGGAATGATGCAGATGTTCATCAAACGACCATCAGCCGAGAGCATCGCCGACTGGATCTCAATACGTGTTCCGTCAGGACTCATCGTCGGATGCGGATGATCCGCGGCCGTTGGTTTGTGACCTGTCGACAGAAGCATCATCTCACTCGTCCGTCGATCGATCAGATAGATGTTTCGCGCGAAGTCGTCGCCGACCGCGAACCTGCCGTCCGGCGAACCGCTCACATGCCAAAGACCGCTGCCCTCCTTTGTCTGACCCGCGATAATCACCTCGCGCGTTCGAAGATTGACTATGGCGAGACCGGTTGGCTTCTCGCGAGTTCCCGATGGCCCCCATGCGGGATCCTGTCCCGGATTTGCGCCTCCGACATCCGTCCCCTCGCCCAAGCTCTTCGTCATGCCCGCGATTCTCCGATGCCCCATGATCGCGATCGCGACTTCATCTTTCCCGATCACGGCTTCATGTGTTATCCACTCGTACTCGGATTCCGGATAGAGCGGTCGTAGACCGGTGCCGTCTGATTTGACCGTCCACGTGCGTTGGGGCGACTTTCCTCCGGTCTCCCAGCAGAATACAAGCTCGCCCGGCATCCAACCGTTCGATTGAATATGTCCGATCTGAAACGGAACCGACACGACATGCTTGAACTTGCCCGTCAC
>DATEOJ010000063.1:0-14253 GCA_035274235.1 Pyrinomonadaceae bacterium | reverse complement strand
TCATTGATCGTTATCCTCGTCGTCCAGAATACGATGAGCGGCGATCAGTTCGCGGGTAAGACCGACGCTATGGGCGGTTGGCGCATTCCGTTTCTGATCTCGATTTTCCTCGTCGCGATCTCGCTTTACATCCGTCTTCGGATGAAAGAGTCGCCTATCTTCCAGCACGTGAAGGCGAGCGGAATGACGTCGGCGAATCCGCTGGTCGAAGCGTTTACGAAATGGGAGAACTTGAAACGCGTGTTGGTCTCTCTCTTTGGTGCGACGGCGGGTCAGGGTGTGGTTTGGTATACCGGTCAGTTCTACGCGTTGTTTTATCTACAGTCGATCCTCAATGTGAACTCGACCTCCGCAAACTACATAGTCGCGATCGCGTTGCTGCTCGGAATGCCGTTCTTTATTTTCTTCGGATGGTTGTCGGACCGGATCGGACGAAAGTGGATCATGCTCGCGGGATGTCTGCTCGCGGTTTGCACATACATGCCGATCTACAAGGCAATGCAATCAGCGGCGGGATCAAATGTCGTCACGGCGAGCTCGCAGCAGAATGCGTCAACCGGTGCGATCACGCTCACGCCGCAGTCTATTGATGAAACGGGTGCGTTAGTCGCGGCGCCGAAAGTGCTTCCGTACACATCATTCGGCGAACTCGTCTCACATCGCACGGCGTGGATGTTGATCCTTCTCGTCTTCATTCAGGTGATATGGGTGACGATGGTGTACGGACCGATCGCGGCGTATCTCGTCGAAGCGTTTCCGGCGAAGATTAGATACACAGCACTGTCGTTGCCGTATCACATCGGCAACGGAGTCTTTGGTGGCCTGTTGCCGGTGATCGGATTATCAGTCGTCGCGCAGACGGGGGATATTTACGCGGGTTTGTACTATCCGATGATCGTTGCCGGAGTGACGTTCATCGTCGGTGCGATCTTCTTACGCGAGACGCATGGGCATCGGATCTGGGAAGAGGTGCGGGAGGGCTAACGCAATTGCACGTCATGCGAAAGCGCGAGGCGGTAAGAGCACTTAGCCGCAGATTACGCAGATGACGCAGATTTATTTTAGATTATTCCTTGGTGCGTCTAACAACCGTTGCGACGAAGTCATCATGTTCGCCCGGCACATTCATCTAAAAGCAAATCTGCGTCATCTGCGTAATCTGCGGCCAAATGCGCTTACCGCTCGCCAACCGCACGAGCCAACAAATCCCACACCTTAACCAAGTGTTTCTCCTCTACCCGTATGCTCCCCACCGATAATCGCAGCGTAAACTTTCCATCCAGCTTCGTGTGCGACAGATAAGCCTCACCCGATGCGTTGATCTCATTCATGACCCGCTCATTCAGCGCATCGAGTTCGTCGACCCCACTCGGACACAAACGGAAACACACAAGCGCAAACGGCACCGGCGCGAGCAGTTCAAAATCCGCTGACTCCTCGACCCATGATGCGAATAAACGCGCGAGTCGACAGTGTTCGCGGATCCGCGCAATTAGTCCTTCCTGCCCGAAGTACCGCATCACGAACCACAGTTTCAACGCGCGGAAACGTCGTCCGAGTTGGATACCGTAATCCATCCCGTTTTTCACTTCACTCGCATCACTCGTCTTTAGATACTCGGGCACGAGCGAGAACGCCTGCTTGAGTTCATCAAGGTCGCGGCAATACAGGACCGATAGATCGAACGGAGTGAACAACCACTTGTGCGGATTCGTCACGATGGAGTCGGCGCGTTCGCAGCCTTTGAAGTAATGCTGCATCTCGGGAAGGATCGCGGCCGACCCGGCATACGCCGTGTCGACGTGTAGCCAGATGCCATGCTTCTCGCAAATGTCGGCGACTGCGTCAACCGGATCGACGCTCGTGCTCGACGTCGTACCGATAGTCGGAATGACGCAGATCGGAACGTAACCCGCATCGATGTCTTCATCGATCGCATCTGCGAGAGCATCGGGACGCATCTCGAAACGCTCGTTAACCGCGATCTTGCGCAAGCTTCGCGTACCGAGTCCGAGTGTGATGACCGACTTGTCGATCGACGAATGAACATGCTCCGAGCAATAAACTCGCAGCAGCGGAAGATCGTCACGTCCGCTCATGCCTTCGTCGCGGATCCGCAGATTTACCCGTTCACGCGCGGCGGCGATCGCGTGCATCGTCGAGACCGACGCTGTGTCGTAGATGATGCCTTCGAAATGATCGGGCAGGTTCATCATCTGACGAAGCCAGTCGAGGACGACGTCTTCAAGCTCCGTCGAGGCCGGTGAAGTCCGCCAAAGCATCGCCTTCATGTCGAAGGCGGAGGTGAGCATCTCACCGAAGACGCCGACCGACGAGGTCGATGTCGAGAAGAGCCCGTGAAAGTTTGGATGGTTCCAGTGCGTGACCGCGGGGAGGATCAGGCGATCGACGTCCTTCAGCACCTCACCAAAGTCTTCGCCGTACTCCGGTGCCGACGACGGTATGGCGTCCTTCAGCGAACCCGGCTCGATCTGCGAAAGCACCGGATATTCGCCGATATGCTCGAAGTAGTTGGCGATCCAGTCCACGACTTCGTACCCGTACCGCCGAAAGTCGTCTGCGGGCATATCGCCCAGTGTCGTTTTCTTATCGTTCATTTCTAGCCAAAGGTGATATTGGTCGATTCACTTGTCACTTATAACTATCCACTGAAGAGAACCGGTTTTCTTCAGTGGATAGTGACAAGTGACAAGTGACAAGTCGCAGCGTCGCTGAAGCACTGTTTAGCGGAGTACACATACTGATGCGAAAATCCTTCTAAACACTCGACAGTTATTGGAATAAAAGTATAATAGCTCCTACGAACATCTCGCCAACGGTTCAGTAAATAAAGAAAAACGCTTTCCGACACTTACGAAGAAGGTTCTCAACCTTTTTTCGATCGAGGAAATTTATGGCAACTGAAGTTGCTCAGGGTGAGCAACAATCCAAGGAAGGATTCATACGAGGGCTCGGACTTCTCGATTCGACGATGATTGTCGCAGGATCGATGATCGGTTCGGGCATTTTTGTTGTTTCGCCGGACATTGCCCGCCAGGTCGGGTCACCCGGCTGGCTTCTTGTCGTCTGGCTCATCACCGGTGTCCTCACTATCGGAGCGGCTCTCTCGTATGGCGAACTCGCCGCGATGATGCCGCGGGCCGGTGGTATGTACGTTTATCTAAAAGAAGCGTATTCGCCTTTCTGGGGATTTCTCTACGGCTGGACCCACTACCTCGTTATCGGTACCGCGACGATCGCCGCGGTGTCGGTCGCCTTCGCGAGGTACACGGGCATTCTCTTCCCTTCGATTTCGGAAGCGAGTTATATCATTGAGCCCGTCCGTTTAGGGTCGTCGAGCTACGCGTTCTCACTTTCGACGGCGCAGCTCGTCGGTATCCTGATGATCGCGCTCCTGACGTGGATGAACACGCGAGGACTCGAGCTCGGCAAGTGGGTTCAGAACGTTTTTACGTTCGCTAAGACGGGATCGCTCATCGCGCTGATCGTCCTCGGGATCATCGTCGGACTCGCATATTATCCGGAGATCGCCTCTCAGAACTTTGGTGATCTTTGGACCGTCCGCGGGAAACTCCAGGATGTCGGTCACGGGCTGACAGCCGCTCTAACATTCGGACTCTTCGTCGGGATCTGCGTCGCCCAGACCAACTCCCTCTTCTCGGCCGATGCGTGGCACAACGTCACCTTCACCGCAGGCGAGGTAAAAGATCCAAAACGAAATCTGCCGCTGTCGCTTCTACTCGGAACTGGCGGCGTGATCGCCTTGTACATGCTTGCGAACATCGCGTATCTCGTCACGCTTCGTTTTGAAGATATTCAGAAGGTGCCGAGCGACCGCGTCGGTGCCGCCGCCGCCGAGGTTATTTTCCCGGGAATCGGGGCGACTCTGATGGCGGCTGCGATAATGGTTTCGACCTTTGGCTGCAACAACGGACTAATCTTCTCCGGACCACGGGCTTACTACGCAATGGCGAAAGACGGTCTGTTCTTTCAGGCTGCCGGGAAGCTAAACAAGTTTCATGTGCCGGCATGGGCAATCGTGATTCAGGGGATCTTTGCAGCGTTCTATGTACTACCAAGAACAGTCGGCGCGGACGGATCGCTGGGCAGCTTATACAACGACCTGCTGACATACGTTATCTCCGCCGCACTCATCTTCTACATTCTTTCTATTGCAGCGGTGTTCGTGCTGCGTGCGAAGCAACCCGATGCCGAACGACCGTATAGAGCGATCGGGTATCCGATCATTCCGGCACTGTATTGCGTCGGAGCGTTTGTAATACTAGTCGTACTTTTTGTTTATCAGACGACGGCGACGTGGCCGGGTCTGCTGATCGTTCTCACCGGCGTGCCGGTCTATTTCATTTGGCGAAGCGTGTCGGCGAAGACGCCGGCCGAGGAAGACAAACTTTAGTTTGTCATCGAGGTTTTCGACAAACTAAAGTTTGTCGTCCGTTATCATCGACAAACCGAAGTTTGTCGTACTCACTACTCCAACTCATTAGGAGGTTTTGATGTCACTATTTGCGACCAAACCAGTTACCCAGATCATCGCCGAGGCCGAGGAGTCCGGTGAACATACATTTAAGAAGGCGCTGAACTCGCTCGACCTTACGATGCTTGGCATCGGCGCCATCATCGGAACCGGTATCTTCGTTTTGACAGGTCAGGCCGCCGGCAAACACGCCGGACCTGCCGTGATCATCTCGATGATATTGGCCGGCATCGTGAGCGCCTTCGCCGCTTTGTGCTATTCCGAATTCGCGGCGAGCGTACCGATCTCCGGCTCCGCTTATGCCTACGGTTACGGCACGCTCGGTGAGTTTGTCGCGTGGATCATCGGTTGGGACTTGATCCTCGAATACGCGTTCGGCGCGGCGACTGTCGCCGTTGGTTGGTCGGGTTATGTAGTGAGTCTTCTCCGCGACACACTCGGAATCAACTATCCGCTTGCGTTGAGCGCCCCACCGGGAATGGAGATAAAGAATGCCGCGGGTGCCGTGATCGGGCACGGATTCTTCAATCTGCCGGCGGCATTGATCGCAGTTGCGGTTACGCTTCTACTCATCCGCGGTATCAAGGAGTCGGCGAGTTTCAATACTTTGATCGTTATTATCAAAGTGCTCGTCGTCGTCCTCTTTATCATCGCGGGTATCGGATATGTGAATACCGCCAACATCGGTATCGGCTGTGCCGGGCAACCGGGCTGTGCCGAGTTCATGCCGTTCGGATTCCCGGGCGTCGTCACCGGTGCCGCTGTGATCTTCTTCGCGTATATCGGATTCGACGCCGTCTCGACGGCCGCTCAAGAAGCGAAGAATCCGCAGCGTGACATGCCGATCGGCATCATGGGAAGTCTCGCGATCTGTACGGTTCTGTACATCCTGGTTGCGGGAATCATGGTCGGACTCGTCGACTACAAACTTCTGACGAACGCCGCCGCACCTATCGCCGTAGCGATCGACGCAGCATTGCAGAAGGCACAGGGTACGACGATGGGAACAATCCTTCAGGTGTTCCCGACGATCATCAAGGTCGGTGCCGTGCTCGGTCTGAGTTCGACTATGGTAGTCATGACGATGGGTCAACCGCGTGTGTTTTACTCGATGTCGAAAGACGGACTGCTTCCGTCGTGGGCAGCGAAGATCCATCCGAAGTTTCAGACGCCGCATATCACGACGTTGATCACCGGAACGATCGTCGCGATCCTCGCCGGTTTTGTTCCCATCAGCTTGCTCGGCGAGCTGGTTAGTATCGGAACCCTGTTCGCATTCGTCATCGTCGGTACCGGCATCATCATCTTGAGATCGTCGAACCCGGCGCTGAATCGCCCGTTCAAAGTGCCGCTCAATCCTTACATCCCGATCGCTACGGTTGTCTCGGCGGCTTATCTGATGAACAGTCTTCCGCTCGATACGTGGATACGTCTGATCGACTGGATGGCCATCGGACTCGTGATTTACTTCGCTTACAGCTATAACAACAGCAAGCTGAAGGATAGTCCCGAAGGTGAATCGCATCTTCCGGCTGATTACAAACCGCCGATCGCGGCGCTGATTGCGATCATCCTTTGCGTCGTGCTTACGATCTGGCAGGTCACGTCGCTGATGGGACTGAAGGCCGAAGTTATTCCGCTAAATCTCGGTATTCGACTCTTCGCATGGGTCGTAACCGGTATTCTCGTCGGTGTGTTGATGTACGGAAAGAGAGACGCCGGTGCGGGACGAAGTCAGTCGATTCAAAAGATCGGTCTCGTCGCCTCACTCATCAATCTGGCGATCTGGGCGGGAATCACTTACTGGTTCTTCGCACACTTCGCTGAGCTGCATCAAGCGGCTTAGTCCGCGCTGATTTAACGCAGAGACCGCGGAGGTCGCAGAGAGTTTGTTTGATCCTTACTCTGCGGTCTCCGCGGTCTCTGCGTTTTGTTTATGAATAAACCCATCGTCAAATGGTTGATCACGCTAGGCGTCGGGATAGCGATCTCGCTGATCCCGCTTCCCGATGGCGTTACGCGAGAAGCATGGACGCTGCTCGCGATCTTTATCGCCACGATCGTCGGATCGATCGTCCAGCCATTGCCGGGAAGCGCCATGGTCCTGCTCGGTGTTGTTGCGACGGCGGCCTTCGGCGCGTTGAAGATCGAGAAGGCGTTGAGCGGCTATGCGGACAAGTACGTCTGGCTGGTGCTCGCGGCGTTTTTTATTTCGCGAGCGATGATCAAGACTGGACTCGGTCATCGGATCGCATTAATGCTAATCCGACTCATCGGTAAGAAGAGTCTCGGACTCGGTTACTCGCTCGTCGTTACCGATTGCGTGCTCGCGTCGTTCGTTCCATCGACGGGCGCACGCTCGGGCGGGATAATCCTACCTATCGCAAGAAGCGTCTCGGAAACTTACGACTCGCGTCCCGACGACGGCACCGCGTCAAAGCTCGGGACGTTTCTAATGACGTTGCTTTACCAGTGCGAGGTGATCCTCTGTGCGACGTTCCTAACCGGTCAAGCGTCGAACCTTATCATCCGAAACTTTGCCGCGACGCAGGCGAACATCGATCTCAACTACTCGGTCTGGTTTGTGTCGGCGATCGTCCCATCGCTCGTCTCGCTGATCGTCATACCGATTTTTATCTATCGCTTCTTCCCACCTGACGTAAGAGAGACACCGGACGCAGTCGACTTCGCTAGGCGCGAACTAACCGAGATGGGACCGCTGAAACGATCCGAGAAAATTCTGCTGACGGTTTTTGTCGTCGTTGTGGCTCTCTGGATCTCTGCACCGTGGCATGGTGTGGACGCGACGGTGATCGCACTCGGCGGAATCGTTCTGCTACTTGTCAGCGATGTGCTCAACTGGCGCGACATCACAGACGAGACGCACGCGTGGGAAGTGTTTATATGGTACGGCGGACTCGTAATGATGGCGACGGCTCTTGGCGAGACGAACCTGACAAAACTCTTCGCCGAATCGATCGCTTCAACGATGAACGGTTGGACATGGCCCGCCGCACTCGCGGTTCTCGCGCTCGTCTACTTCTACGCTCACTACGCGTTCGCCAGCATCACCGCGCATGTGACGGCGATGTTCATTCCGTTTCTCGCGGTAACGGTGGCGGTCGGAGCACCGGCCGGTCTGACGGTTTTGATACTTACCTATTTCGCAAACCTAAGTGCCGGCCTTACTCACTACGGCACGACACCGGCACCTGTTTATTTCGGCGTCGGATACGTCACACAGAAACGCTGGTGGACGGTCGGCCTGATCTGTTCGGTGATCAATATCGTGATCTGGTCTGTAGTTGGATTGGCGTGGTGGCGGGTTCTTGGGTGGTGGTAGGAAAGTAAAAAGTAGAAAGTAAAAAGTAAATAGCTGTAATCAGTCTAAACACGGCTTCCGGCCGACTGACTACAGCTATTTACTTTTTACTTTCTACTTTTTACTTACTGGTCCTGCATTCCCAACTGCAGCAGCGGATCCTCCAGCTTCGTGATTACATCCTTGTAGATCTTGATGTCGCCATCCTTCTCCATTCGCTGACGCGTGGACGCTAGATAGTCCTGGAAAACTTCGCCGCGTTTCTGGGTAAGCATTTGCTCGGTGAGAGTGTCGCGCTGCTTTGCGAAATCTTCCATATTTGCGTCTTCACGTTTTGTCACACCGACGATGTAGTAATTATCACCGATCTTGATCGGAGTCTTCGTAGCATCGCCTTCCTTCATGGCGTAGACCGCGTCCTCGAGTTGCTCGCTCGTGGTAGCCGAAGGACCCTCGCCGAGCGGCGAGCCGAGAATAAAGCTCTTCTGTTCCTTCGCTTTCTGGTTTTGCGCAACAGCAGACGCCGCTACCGTCGCCGCAGTCGTAGAACCGGCCGCGATCTGATTTGCGATCTGCTCGATGCGTGTGCGTGCGAGCTCGAGCTTAACTACTTCGGTCAACTCGTTCTTGACTTCGTCAAACTCCGCGTCGCGAGGCTCCTTCTTATCGACGAGCATCGGGATCGCGAAACCATTCTGGATCGGAGTCTTTTCTCCGACGTCCTGAAGATTCTCGAGCGGCTGTATACCGGCCTCGAATTGCGGTGACGTACCGACGTTCTCGATGTTGTCACCCGGTTTCACATACGGCGTTTCGCGGATCATCTCCGCGGCGCTCATGTTCGCCTCTGCCGCGAACTGCTGAGCGGTCGCCTGCGGATCTTTGTTCTGTTTGAGCGCGTCGGTGACCTTCTGTGCAAGCTCTGCGGCCGCAGAATATGCACGACGATTGCGAAGACTGACTTCGAGTTCTTTCTTCGCCATCTCGAACGACTTCGGAACCGATTCGCCACGACGAAGGATAAAGAGTCGTCCCTGATAGCTGATCGGCTCGGTGATCTCACCGGGCTTCATCTTCAGCAAACGCTGATACGGATCATCGGCCTTAGCCGTGTTCTCACGTACCGGGCCGGCCAGTTTTCCACCGCTCTGCGCGGTCGCCGCATTTTCCGACTGTCCTTTCGCTGCAGTACTAAACGCTTCTTCACTAACCGTCTGCCCGCCGTTGCGGAGACGCTCGACGATCTGCGCCGCCTTCTCCTGCACCTGGGATTCGAACTCCGGTTTCGCAACTCTCAGCACGATCTCCTGTCCGAGGACGCCGGCCGACTTCTTGTCTTCCGGAAGCTTGTCGTACTCAGCCTGCAGATCCGTGTCTGCGATCTGCAGCTTCTGGCCGATCTTCTCGGTGTTTACGAAAACGTACTTGATCTTCTTCTGCGGAACGTTGATGCGGTAGGCCGCTTTGTTCTTTTCGAAGTAGTCGCGAAGTTCGGCATCCGATGGCGTGATCGTCTGTGCCAGATCGCTCGGCGTGATCGCGACGTAGCTGAGGTCAAACTTTGTGTTCTTCCGCTGGAAATCCTTGAGAACTTCTTCTTCCGAAACGCTGACGCCCGAAGTGATCAGTGCTCTCAACTTCTCGGCACTGATGTCGTCACGGACGCTCTGCTCGAAAGCCGCGATGCTGCCCGACTGCTGAATGACGTTCTGTTCGTAAGTCTTCTGGTCGAACGGCTTGCCATCGGTTGGCTTGTAGAGCTCACGGATCTTTGCCGCAACTTCAGCATCCGACGCAGTCACACCGAGCTTCTCGGCCTCGACACGTGTGATCCGGCTGGCGATCATTCCGTCGAGCAGGTTCTTGATGGGATACGGGCGACCCTGGCTGAACCGGCTGTACATCTGCTGCTGACGGACCAGTTCGCCGACCGTAACATCCTCACCCGAAACGCTTGCAGCGGCTTCCGTAGAAGTAGCAAGGTTCGAGTTCGAACGGCCACCCATGCTGCTTCCGCCCCAGAAAACAAGGCTCGCCACCATGAGGGCTCCGAAGAGCATGAGCACGACGTTTCGCGTCTTTTCCAGACGATTGAAGAACTTTAACATCTCTTAGTACCTGTGAATTTGAGTTTACCTTCCGGTATGGACAAAGTGCGATTCTAGCAAAAGCGCCCCGAGCCTCCAACCGACGATAGCCTTTTGATGCCCGAAATCACGGGGCAGGGAGCCTGAAAAACCCGATTTGCGGTTTACCTTTCTTTTGTTTGATGATTAGCTACTTTCTAACGTGATGACCGCTAAAGAGATAAAAACCGTCGGCGTGATCGTAAAGCCAAACCACGACGAGGCCTGGAAGACGGCGTGTGAGCTGTCCGACTGGCTCAAACAGCGGGGTATTGCGTTGGTGGGCGAGCCGCGGATCCAGCAGGAGAGTGTCGATTCCGAGACTTGCGATATCGCCACGGTCGATGACACGAAGTTTGCGGAGGAGTCGGACCTGATCGTCGTTCTCGGCGGTGATGGGACGATGATCTCGACGGCACGTCTGGTCGGCGATGCCGATACGCTTGTCCTCGGGATAAACTACGGCAGTCTCGGATATCTAACCGACTTTCGCATCGAGGAGATGTTTCCCGCGCTCGAGGCGATCTTTCGCGGCGAGTACGACATCGACCGGCGAGTGATGCTGCACGCCGAGCACTGGCGTGACGAAGAGATGCTCGCGAGAGGTCGGGTTTTGAATGATGTTGTTATTAATAAGACTGCTTTGGCGAGGATCATACAGATCGAGGTCAGCCTTAACGATCTGTTTGTTAACTCGTTTCGGGCGGACGGTCTGATAATCTCGACCCCGACCGGTTCGACCGCCTACAATCTCTCGGCCGGTGGTCCGATCGTCTATCCGTCGATGAACGCGATCGTGCTTACACCGATCTGCCCGTTCACGCTGACGAACCGTCCGATCGTTATCCCCGACGACGCTCGCATCGAACTAAAACTCCAACACGAAAACGAAGGCGTCGCGCTGACGCTCGACGGTCAGATCGGCTACACGATGAAGGCGCAGGATCGGGTTGTGATACGAAAGAGTCGAACGACGTTCAATCTCGTCCAACCACCGAACAGGAATTACTTCGATGTGCTGCGGAATAAGCTCAAGTGGGGAAGGTAAGCGTCGTCGGCTGGTTTAACGCAGAGGTCGCGGAGAACGCGGAGATTCTATAAGGACACTCCGCGGTCTCCGCGGTCTCTGCGTTAAAACTTAACCGAGCAAGCTTGGCTGTGAGTCGTCCACCGGTTCGTACCCCTCCGGGAACCACAGATACTCACTCAAATCGCACTTGCCCTTCTCATTGAACGCTACGCCCTCGCTCGTCAACATGTCCTGTTGAAGGTTCATCGGCATTGTCATCTTTGCGGTCGAACACGCGCCCTGCGAGTTGATCACTCGCTGCCAGGGAACGTTCTCCGTGTCTGCTCCATGCATGACGTATCCGACGGTCCGCGGCGTGTAACCTTCACCGAGCATCTCCGCAAGCTGGCCGTAAGTCATCACGCGCCCGCTCGGGATCTGTCGGACGATCTCGTAGACACGCTCGCGATAGTTTCTGTCGTTTGCTGGGTTCATGGTTCTGTTTTAACGCAGAGATCGCGGAGACCGCGGAGGAGGCAGAATATAAATCTCTGCGTCCTCCGCGGTCTCTGCGTTAAAGATTGAACACGAAAGACATCAACCGCGGCGTTCTCGTTCGATCATCATTATCAAACCACTCATCGATCCGCTCGATCAAAAAGCCATTCGCGAGCGCTGCGTTGGTATAGTCGGTCACATGATGCCGAAAGCAGTCGGTTACTTGGAGACCTTCGTCCGTCTCGAATCGCGCCTTGCTTCCTTCGTATTGTTTGAACGGATGCAGCTCGCAAATGTAAAAGCGTCCACTGTCCGCAAGCGTCGCGTTCGCTTGCCGGAAGACGAAGGAGAGATCCTCTACGTGCTCGAGTATCAAGCTACACGTTATAAGGTCCGGCACGAACTCCCCGAATGACCACGGTTCTCGAACGTCCGCAATTCGAAACTCAACATTGTCCGCACGAACTTTCTCACGTGCCACCGCTTGCATCTCAGGTGAAAAATCGACTGACAAAACTTGATCGGCACGCTCCGCAAGCCACGACGTGCTCTTTCCCGTCCCGCCGCCGAGTTCGAGAACACGTGCGAACCGCAGTGAGCCGAGGACGGTCTCGCACGCGGTCTTTTCTAGATCGCGTGTAGGGTTTACGACGTTGTCGTACGTCGCCGACCACTGATCGTAAAGTTTTTGCGTCGACATCAGAGTGTTCTCAATATTGTTCTAGCCGGTGCGCCATCACCTGTCGCACCGACATACTTCAACGGAAGACAAACGATCTCGTAGTCACCAGCCGGGACTTCCCGAAGGTCCAGTCCTTCGAGGATCACGATCTCCTTTTCGAGTAGCGTCGTGTGCGTCGCGTAATCGTCCGAACCGAATCGCTCGACCGAGAGGTAATCGATCCCGACAAGTTTCACACCCGCGTCCGCCAGTGCTCG
Source organism: Pyrinomonadaceae bacterium (assembly GCA_035274235.1). Classification (GTDB taxonomy): domain Bacteria; phylum Acidobacteriota; class Blastocatellia; order Pyrinomonadales; family Pyrinomonadaceae; genus OLB17. Next base: position 1,843 of record DATEOJ010000063.1, on the reverse strand, counting down.
CGCCGCTTCAGGAGAGATGTAAGTGAAGTCGGTGCGGAAACCCTTCTCAGGTTCATTCCAGAATGCGGAATTACGAGTCTTAAAAGCGACGCGATCGACACCGGCCAGGCCCTTAACATGTTCAACTCCGATCGCGGTCACCGAGTCGTCGACCTCGATCACCCGACAGGGTCCGACAAGTTTCATCAACTCAAGATCTTCGACACGACGCGTGCCCTCGATGAAATGATTCGGTGCATCGACGTGCGTGCCCGTATGCGCCCCGAAGCAAAGTTTGGAAACATTCGCACTGTCTCCCGTCGCAATACCCTTTACACCTTCGATCTCAACCCGCGGATCGCCCTCATAGATCGGCACAGTCTCGCTCACCGCGACCGTCACATCGTAGATTTTCATTGCAGACAGGATAGTTCAGGTCGCCGACGGTATGGAAATCGACACACGCATCTGGTGTAATAGAAGCATGATGCAGATACAGCAGGATGAACACGGGCGGAAAGGTGCGTTCTATATCGACGAGAACGGCGAATGGATCGCGGAGCTCAGCTACGTAAAGGACAACGGGACGATGACGATCGATCACACGGAGATCGACGAGAAGCTTCGCGGTGAAGGTATCGGTCAGGACATGGTGAAGGCCGCGGTCGAATACGCTCGTGCGAACGGCTTAAAGATCAATGCAGTTTGTCCGTACGCGAAGAAGGTGATCGAGAGCACGCCGGAATTTCAAGACGTATTGGTCTAGCCCGCTTATCGATCTGCCATGTGTTTCTCCATGTAATTGCTAATTGAGTAATTACTAATTTCATAATGGATTCTTGGTATTACATTACGGAATTAGTAATTACCTCATTAGCAATTACACGGAGTTTCCTCCTTTCGATTCACCGATGAAGACACCGCGAATTTCCGCATCGAGTTATTCGAACACCGCACCGCTTATCTGGAGCTTTCTCTACGGCTCGCAGCACGGGCAGGTCGAACTGATTCTCGATAACGCACCGTCACGGTCGGCAGAGCTTCTGGCGCAGGACCGAGTCGGCGCTGCGCTCGTACCGGTTATCGCGTATCAGTTGCTGCCGGACGTGCGGCTGGTTCCCGACGTGTGTGTTGGTGCGAAAGAGAAAGTTAGAAGTGTCGCGTTGATCACGCGTGGAATGGATCTGGAAGACGTTCGTTCGGTCTCGCTAGATACGTCGTCGAAAACCTCGGTCGTGCTAACGAAGATCATCTTTCGAGAATTCCTCGAACGTGAACCCGAATGGCGCAACGCCGCTCCGAACATCGACGCGATGCTCGACGAATCAGATGCGGCGTTGTTGATAGGAGACCCCTCGTTGAAGATTGCGGATTGCGGATTGCGGATTGCGGATCTCGCGTCTGCCACGAGCCAAAGTTCAGATTCTCGCTCGATAGGATCCGCAACGGACGATCACTCCGGCGAATCCGCAATCCGCGATCCGCAATCCGCAATCCGAAAATTCGACTTAGCCGAACTGTGGAAGCGCTACACGTCCCTCGGCTTTGTCTTCGCGATGTGGATGACAAAGCTCGACAAGATCACGATAGATCTTGCCGCGGCACGGGACGAGGGTCTCGATCATCTCGACGAGATCGCTGCCAACTACTCCGAGCTAGGCCTCAGCCTCGATGCGATGCGCGAATATCTTTCGGAGAATATTTCTTATTCGATCGATGATTCGATGCGGGCGGGAATGGAGCTTTATTTCAGGCTCGCGGGAAAATGCGGTTTGATCGACGGAGTAAAGCCCACCGCCTACTTAAAATAACCCCGACTGAAAAAGAAGCAGCCACGCTGCGACGATCCCAAAGACGATTAAGC
>DATEOJ010000062.1:0-3553 GCA_035274235.1 Pyrinomonadaceae bacterium | reverse complement strand
CCTTTGTGATGTCCTCGAGCGGCGAGGGGACTTCGACGTAGCGTTTTACCACCGGCGGCGTTCCGAAGATCGGGTCGGTGAGTATCCCGACTCCGTTCACGCGAATATAGAACGAAGCGTGACCGAGCCAGAGGATCCCGTCCTTCCCGGACTCGAGAAACTCTCGCGGATCTTTAACCTCGAGGCGGGTAGTGTCGGCTTGCTTCTCTTCTTTGAAGGCGTTGCCGCCGGCTTTCCATTTGATGAGATCGATCGTACTCGGCAGGAAAGGATGTTCATGATTCATGAACCGATCCTTCTGATCGACAGGTGTGCCGGGCCAGTTTGGCTTTATCGTTTGCAGCTCGTCGTTTTGCTTGTAACCCTTTTTCACCGCCGTGTCCGTCTCCGCCCACGCTGCCATCCACAGCAACGCGCCGATCAGGACGCCTATTATCAAACCTGCCCTGACAAGCCACTTCTTCATCGTTCGAGGTCAGGATAGCATAGCGAACTGCGCGAGAAGTGGGACTGATGGGACCTATGCCTCGAGGATTCATTGGTCCATTTGTCTCATAGGTCCCATTCGTCCCATTTCCCCCTGTTATACTCTCCTCATGAACGCGCGTCCGCCGGAAATTCCCCCGCACAAACTTATCTCCGCTCTACGCGGATACGACTTGTTGCCCGCGATCATCTTTCTTCCGACGCGACGCAAGTGCGATGAAGCGGCGTCCGAAGTGGCGGGCGACAAGTCACAGAAGACCGATCCCGAACGACAGAAGCGACGCGAGCAGATATTTGTCGAGTTTGCAGCGGAGAATCCCGAGATTGCCCGTCACAAACATCAAAAGATCCTTGTTAACTCAGGCATAGCATCGCATCACGCAGGGCATATCCCTGCCTGGAAACTGCTCGTCGAGAAGATGATGTCCGCCGGTTTGTTGAATGCGATCTTCGCGACATCGACGGTCGCCGCCGGTGTCGACTTCCCCGCGCGAACCGTCGTCATTAGCAACGCTGACACACGCGGTAATGATGGTTGGCGTCCGCTCCAGTCGAACGAGCTGCACCAGATGACCGGACGTGCGGGGCGTCGCGGAAAAGACTATGTCGGGTTTGTCGTGCTTGTACCCGGACAGTTCCAGAATCCGAAAAAGATCGCAGAGCTGTTGCGGTCGCAACCGGATCCGCTAGAGAGTAGGTTTCGCGCGACATACACGAGCTTGTTAAATCTGCTCGATGCGTTCGGCAGTTTCGAACAGGTTCGTGACATCGCTCAGAAGAGTTTCGCCTACCAGACGACCGCTCGTCAGATCGATCGGCTAAGACGTGAGAGAGACGAGCGTCATCGCAAGATCTCCGAGCGTCTTGCCGGTAACGAGGTTGGTCTTACGGAAAACGACGTGCTCGGGTTCGAGCGGTTGATCAGCGCGAAGAACCGACTCGAGGAAGGCATTCCGGCATCGCGTGCAGAGCTGCGACAGACCTGGCTTCGCGAGAACGTTCAATCCGGACGGATCGTGACGCAGGGTCGCGGCGGCAAGCGACTGTTTCTCGTTTTCAATGTTTTCGGCGACAAGGTTTCCGCAATGCGCGACGACGGGCAGGGCACGACGTTCGCGTTAGATCGCGTCAACCGCGTCTACAAAAATCTCTACAGCACAAAGTCGAAACACGTCGAGCAGGCGTTTCTCGACACATTTGCAGGAACAAACAAACCCCTCGAAGAACCGAAGCTGTCCTTCAAGAAGCAAGGCTCCGACGACGCAGCTGAGTTATTGGGAAGGTTAGGCGGTGATCTCTCAAGATCGACTCAACAAGATCCGCAATCCGCAATCCCAAATCCGCAATCGCTTATGTGGGAGTCGTATGACGACGCACTCCGTATCGAGCGATACACACGCGACATCGAATATTTGTATGCCGACATCTGGCAGCCGTTCGAGCGCCGTGCGAAGGTGCTTGATCATTTTGGCTACGTCGATTTTGCGGAACAGCAAGTAACCGAAACGGGCAAGTGGCTCGCGGATGTTCGTGTCGATCGTCCGCTGCTCGTCGGTGAGGCATTGCGTCACGGAGTCTTCGCGGAGCTGACGACTCCGACCGCGGCAGGCATGATGGCGGCTCTTGCTGCGGACTCCGATCGAAATTACGGCGAGCTTTACTTGTCCGACGATCTCCTCGATGCGATCAGTCGTCTCGAGGACATCATCCTCGACGTCTCGAATGCCGAGTGGAAGGCCGGGATCGAACCGACGGAAGAGATCAATCTCTCCGCCGCCGCTGCGGCCGAACGCTGGGCCGCGGGTATGACCTGGGAGCAACTCGCTCGCAAGACCGGCGCCGAAGAAGGCGACCTATTCCGCCTCCTCGCACGCACCGGCGAGGCCTTGCTTCAAATCGCACACTTAAGAGACTCCAATCCCAAAGCAGCGGAAGTCGCGAGCTTAGCGGCCGAGTCAATTCTAAGAGACCCGGTAAGATAATCTCGGGTTTCGGCAACGGGCGTAGGACAGGCATTCCTGCCTGTCCTCGTTTACATTGCGGAATTTCAATCAGACTGGGGATGCTGAGGAGGACAGGCAGGAATGCCTGTCCTACGCGTGTCGCGAAACACGCTCGTCTTTGATAAACTCACCTCAGTATGCAGGTATTACTCGCAGACGAATACGGCTTCTGTTTCGGCGTTGAGCGGGCTGTCGACATGGTCGAGGACGCGCTTGAGGAAGGCGATACGGTCCGAAGCCTTGGACCGCTTATTCATAACGAACAGGAAATGGACCGGCTCGGCCAGCGCGGTGTTACGACGATCAGCGATCCCGTTCAGATCGGTCGTGGAGAAACCGCGGTCATCCGAGCTCACGGTGTCACGCCGGATGTTCAACGCGAGTTGGAAGAAAAAGCGTCGAAGGTCGTCGACGCTACTTGCCCGTTCGTCACACGAGTTCAAAAACTCGCCGCACGAGCTGCTGAGCAAGATCGTCACGTCGTCGTCATCGGCAACCCGGATCACCCCGAGATGATCGGCGTCAAAGGTTACGCACCTGACCACGCTTTCGTGATTCGCGACGAAACCGAGATCGACACGCTGCCGCGGCTTCGCAAGCCGCTCGTCGTATCGCAAACGACGATCAAAGCAAAGACCTTTTTCGACACGGCAGACGCAGTCAGGTCAAAGACGGATGACGAGGTACAGGTCGTCAACACGATCTGCTCCGCAACGCGCGATCGACAGGACGCCGCGCGTGCACTGTCGGGAATGGTCGACGCGTTCTACATCATCGGCGGACGCCATTCATCGAACAGCGTGAAACTTCTTGCGGTCTGCAAGGAGCAATGCGAAAAGAGTTTTCTTATCGAGACTGAAGACGAGATAAACGCTCAGGACATCGTGGGTGCAAACCGAGTCGGCGTGACTGCCGGCGCCTCAACTCCGGAGTGGCTCATCCAACGCATCGTGAAACACCTGCAGGATCTCGGTCGTGAGCAAGAGCTCGCGCTGAAATAATCTTCATTACAAAATTAGTAATTACCACATTACAAAATTACAGGCAGGGATGGCTTCAACTAC
>DATEOJ010000061.1:0-8163 GCA_035274235.1 Pyrinomonadaceae bacterium | reverse complement strand
GCCTGTCATCGATCTGCATCGCGAGGACATCATTCTTCGCCGTGTCGTGCGAAACAGCGCCGGCGAGATCTCGCCGAACGCGGTCGAGCGGATCTATGGCGAGATCCTCGCAGAGTCGCGGCGGATTCAGATCACGATAGGTGCGACAGGCCCGACAACCGAAGAGGTTTACGGATGATGCGGGTCGCGATCCAAGGTGTTAAAGGTTCATACAGCGAGGAAGCGGCGATACGTCTCGTCGGCGAAGAACTCGCGATCGTTGAGTGCAAGGACTTCGACGAAACCTTCGACGCTCTTCGGGTCGGTCGGGCAGAGAACGCGGTGGTGCCGATCGAGAACAAGATCGTCGGCGAGATCAAGCAGCCAAACGCTCTGCTGCGATCCGGCGACTATCGGATTCTCGGTACTATGCCGCTCGCTGTTCGGCACGTGCTTGCGGGTATTCCGGGATCGACATTCGAAGGTTTGAGATCGGTTCGGTCGCATGTCGAGGCCCTCAAACAGTGTGCGCGTTTTCTCGCGAGTCACACGCACCTCACACAGGTCATCGGAGCCGATACAGCGTCGAGCATCAAGCGGATCGTAGATGAAGCGAACTCCGCGAACGCCGCGATCTGCAGCCGACGCGCCGCAGAGATTTACGGAGCTGAGATCCTCCGCGAAGATATCGCCGATGACATTGATAATTGGACCACTTTTTACTTGATAGCAAATTGAATTTTTATGTTGGATACATGGACAGTCGGAAAGACTAACGGAACAAATGGAAACGGAAAGCCCACGCGGTCGCTGGTCGAACGGTGTGACGACACAACGTCAGTCGTGTGGGTCAGGGAAGTCGCGATCGGCGGTCGTGATGCCGTCGTGATGGCGGGGCCCTGCTCGGTTGAATCGCGTGAGCAAGTTTTGCGGACCGCTTTTGCGGTGCGGGAAAGCGGTGCGTCAATCCTCCGCGGCGGTGCGTACAAGCCGCGAACATCGCCTTACGATTTCCAGGGACTTGGTGTTGAGGGGTTGAAGCTCCTTCGAGCAGCGGGTGACGCTGCTGACATGCCGGTTGTTACTGAGGTGATGAGCGAGGATGACGTTGCGGTCGTCTGCGATCACGCGGACATGGTCCAGATCGGAGCCCGCAACATGCAGAACTTCGCACTGCTTCGAAAACTCGGAAAGACGCAGACACCGGTTCTCTTGAAACGCGGACCGTCGGCGACAGTTAAAGAGTGGTTATCCGCGGCGGAGTATATTTTGCACGGCGGGAATGAGAACGTCGTCCTATGCGAGCGTGGAATCAAGACTTTCGACAACAGTCTGCGTAACACACTCGATCTCGCGGCGGTCGCGTTGGTGAAAGAGATGACGCACTTGCCGGTGATTGTTGATCCGTCTCATGCGACCGGGAAGCGAAGCATTATCGGTGCATGTGCCAGGGCGGCGATCGCTGTAGGAGCAGATGGCGTGATCGTCGAGGTGCATCCAGAACCCGAGAAGGCATGGTCGGACGGAGCACAATCGCTGACGTTTGAATTATTCGCGGAGCTGATGAACGGACTAACGAGTCCCTTAAGAGGTGTTCAGACGCAGGCTGCAGTAATGACCGTCTAACTACTCGATAGTCGCAAGGATGTCGCCGGCTCCCACCGTCGCTCCTTCTTGAGTACGGATCTCTTTGACGATTCCTGCTTTGGGCGACTTCAATTCGTTTTGCATTTTCATCGCTTCGACGACTACCACGCCGTCTCCTTTCTCTACTTCGGTCCCGGCTTCCACCAAAACGCGGACGACTTTCCCCGGCATCGCTGTTTTTATTTCAGCGATGCCGTCCGCGTGATCATGATCGGTGCCGCCACCGCGAAGGCGTTTCGGATCGACGAGTCGGATATCGAACTCGTTCCCGCCGATTCGCACGTGTCCGTCACTTACCGAAGCTTCGAAAACTCTGCCGTCATACTTGAAGAGGTAGATTCCGGGTTCGGGCTCCGACACATCGAGCTCGTACGGCCGATCGTCGACCTGCGCAAATAGCTTTCCGCCCTCGCGCTTTATTTCGACTTCGTGTTTTTGATCGCCGACTTCGGCGTGGAATTTCATTGGTTGTTCGTGGTAGTTAAAGGACCAATAGGACATCTAGGACCAATAGGACGTATATGACTGATAGGACGTATAGGTCCTATTGGTCCTATACGTCCTATTGGTCCTAACTCGCGTTACGCGCTCTGTCCCTCGCCTTTCACCTTGTTCGGCTGCGGTGTCACGCGGAGGTACGGCTTAACAGTTTTCCAGCCAGCGGGGAATTTCTCCTTAGCGTCCTCGTCGCTCACCGCGGGAACGATGATGCAGTCGTCGCCGTCTTTCCAGTTCACAGGCGTAGCGACGCTGTACTTAGCCGTCAGCTGCATCGAATCGATCACGCGAAGTATTTCGTCAAAGTTCCGACCGGTGGCCATCGGATAGACGATCACTAGCTTCACCTTCTTATCCGGACCGACAACAAACACGTTTCGCACGGTCATGTTGTCGACGGCGGTTCGGCCTTCACAGGATTCACCGACGGTCGCGGGAAGCATATCGTAAAGTTTCGAGATCGAAAGATCGGTGTCACCGATCATCGGATAATTTGGTGCGTGACCGGTCGCGTCCGCGATGTCGGTCGACCAACTCTTATGATTCTCGACGGGATCAACGCTCAATCCGATTACCTTCACGTTGCGCTTGTCGAACTCCGGCTTGAGGCTCGCCATGTAGCCAAGCTCCGTCGTGCAAACGGGCGTGAAATCCTTTGGATGCGAGAAAAGGATCCCCCACCCGTCGCCTAGATATTCGTGGAAGTCGATCGTTCCCTCGGTCGTTTCCGCAGTAAAATTCGGCGCTTCATCGCCTAAACGGATAGCCATTTGTGTGTTCCTCCAGAGTGATTTCGAGGACTGAATTATAACAGAGGAGCGAGGAAAGACGCTTCCGCAAACGGGTTCTTCGAAACGTTTTTCCAGTTGGTGGGCGGCGTGTTTCCAAGCCTTCTTTTCGTGTCCTTCAGTGTTCCGTGGTTTGGCCTCAGCAATTACCGCGGAATACACCGAAGGACAAGGAAGTACCCGGGAGGAAGGAAGAGAGAAAAGGAACTAAGCGGCAGCCTCGTTCAGATCTGAGTCGTTATTACCATCATCGTCTCGTCGGAGCCGAACAAGTGAGACCCGTTTCTCATCGGCTTTCAGAATCTTTGCTTCGAGGCCCCGCAGCGAAAGTATCTCGCCGGCTTTGGGAACGTGCCCGGTCTCACTGGTTATCATGCCCGCGACCGTTGTGTATTCGTCATCCTCGAGCTCGATGTCGAACAGGCGCTCGATCTTGTCGATCTCTGTCGAACCCAGTACGTCCCAGTAACCTGCCTCGCCCTCGATGATCTCAATGATCTCTTCGTCCTCGATATCCTCGTCTTCGATCTCACCGACGATCTCTTCGATGATGTCCTCGACTGTGACGATCCCGGCAACGCCGCCGTACTCATCGATCACGATCGCGATCTGGACATGATTGACCTGCATGCTCTTCAGCAACTCGGACGCGGCCTTCGTCTCGGGCACAAAGTACGCGTCGCGCACGATGCTTTCGATCGGAGCATCTTCCTTACCTTCCTTCCATGCCTGGAGGAGATCTCGGACGTAAAGTACACCTTCGACATTGTCGATGTTGTCGCGATAGACCGGGAGTCGCGAATACTTCTCCTCCGTCATCAGGTCGCGAGCAACTCGAACCGTAGTGCCGACGGGAACCGCGCAGATCTCGGTCCGCGGTGTCATGATCTCGCCCGCTCGAGTCTCGGTGAACTCAACCATCGACTCGATCAGTTCTCGTTCTTTTTCCTCGATGATTCCTTCAGCTTCACCGACTTCCATCAACGCCTGGAAATCTTCGTCACCATCGTCGTCGCGAACATCCGTGGCGTCCGGAGCAATCGTCGCGTCGAGTTTCATCTGCTCCTTCGTCTTGGGTTTCGACATGAACTGCGACGTCACGGCGTAGATGAGTAGATAGATCGGGCGAACGATCGGAAGGAGGAAAAGAAATTTTTTGTCGGGATCGTTTCGGACGATCAGACGGGGAATCACCTGTCGAAAGATGACCGTGACGGCCAAACCTACGACGAGTGAAAATACGACGAGGCCGGTCCGGGTTGTCGTGATGCGTATTCCGACCAACGTGACGATCACGGCCGACGAAATAAGCAGAACCTGGATCGTCGCGGAAAGCGCGAGACGGAACCTCAGTCGGAATTCGAGGATCTCTCGCAGAAAGCGAGCGGTTTGTTGGTTCTTGGAATCCTCGGCGTCAGATGCTAGGCGTCTGAGTCCGACGTCGGAGATATGTGCAAATGCCAGATCGACCGTCGCCAGAAACACCATGGCAATGAGAATCACGACGGCGAGAGCTATCTCGATCTCCATAAGCTATTGACTGTAAATGGTACGTTTCAAAGGCTGGGAAAGCAACTTCCGTTTGCGGGCCTCAGGGAGGTTCTTAACGCAGAGACCGCGGAGTTCGCGGAGGTTATTTATTTTTTAGCCTCGACGCGGCGGCCGCATCGATCAGCCATATGACGTTTCCGGCAGAAGATTTAACTCCCTGCGCCGGGTACTCATCAAGTCTCGATTTTCCTTCAAGCACCGACGCAACCGCGTCTGCCTTGTCACCGCCGGCGACGAGGAACATAACCTCTCTCGCTGAATTGATAGCCGGGAATGTCATCGTCAGTCGGTGATCGTTGAGCTTCTCAACCCAGTTCGCGACCGCCAACTTTTCTTTTTCCCGAATGGCGTCGGTGTTCGGGAACAGTGACGCTGTGTGGGCGTCCGGTCCGAGACCGAGTAAAACAAGGTCGAGCGGACCGTTCGACCTGAGTTGGCTATCGTAATCTGCGGCGGCCTCAACCGGACCACGTTCGGTTTTCCAACGATTCACATTCCTCGTACGGATCTTTAACGGAGTTAGCAGCGTTTCGTCGGCCATTCGATAGTTACTCTCGTGCGAATCGGGCGGGACGTTGCGCTCATCTCCGAAGAAGATCGTCGTCTTCGACCAATCAATTTTATTTCTGTAATTGTCGGACGCGAGTAGTGTGTAGAGAGCTCGCGGCGTGGAACCGCCCGAGAGGGCGACAGAGAACTTGCCTCGAAGTGCGACCGATTCGATTGCCGCGGCGACGAACAATCCCGCGGCGGCCTTGTTCAACTCCTCGACGTTACTTTTTCTTAGGATCTGGCGCATGATTCGGGTTCTTCCACGCACGTCCATCGGCGGCGAGGAGCTCGTCAGCCGACTCCGGACCCCAAGAGCCCGCGGCATAGTTGGGGAAGTCTCGCGAATGGATCGCGCCCCAGACTTCGAGGATGGGGTCGACTATCTTCCAACTCGCCTCGACCATGTCCGCTCTCTGGAAGAGAGTCGCATCGCCGATCATGCAGTCGTAAAGAAGTCGCTCGTAACCGGTGCTGAGCTGTTCACCGAAGTGATCGACGTAATTGAAATCCATATCGACAGCCCCGACTTTTACGATCGGTCCGGGCACCTTCGCACCGAAGTGCAGCGTGATCCCTTCATCGGGCTGGATGTGTATCTCGATCCAATTTGTGCGGAGGCGCTCGACGGAAGTATCGCGGAACAACATGAACGGCGCTCGTTTGAAATGAACCATGATGCTCGAGGTTTTCTGCCTTAGGCGCTTTCCGGTACGCACATAGAACGGCACATCCGCCCATCGCCAATTGTCGATCGACAGCTTCAGTGCCGCGTAGGTTTCGGTATTCGAGTCCTTCGCGACTTTCGGCTCCGCGCGATACTCCGGCTCCTTCTTCTTATCGATCTCCCCCGGTCCATACTGTCCACGCACGGTTCTCTGAAATACCTCTTCAGATGCGAACGGTTGGATCGCGGCAAGGATCTTTGCTTGTTCGTCGCGGACCGCGTTGGCCTCGAACGAGACCGGCGGCTCCATCGCCGTGAGAGTTACGAGTTGGAATATATGATTCGGGATCATGTCCCGTAATGCCCCGGCCTTTTCGTAGTACTCGCCCCGTTGTTCCACGCCCAACGTTTCCGCGACGGTTATCTGAACATGGTCGATGAAGTTCCGGTTCCAGATCGGTTCGAAAATGCTGTTACCGAACCTGAACACCAAAATGTTCTGAACCGTCTCTTTGCCGAGATAGTGATCGATGCGATAGACCTGACGCTCCTTCAGCAATGCAAGCAGATCGCGATTAAGTTTCTGCGCCGACTCAAGATCGTGACCGAATGGTTTTTCGAATATGAACCGTCGCCAATGGCCGTCCTCTTCGCGACCGAGTCCGTTGCGGACGATCTTCTTCGTGACGTTAGCAAATAACTCCGGCGGGATCGCCATGTAGTAAAAGAAATTCTCCGGTATCTCGAGTTCGGCACAGACATCCGTGAGCAGCTGCTTCAGATCGCCGAAGAGTTTCTTGTCGTCGTCAAAATCGCCGCCAGTGTAAAACGTCCGGCCGCAGAACCAGTCGAGCAATTCCTTGTCACCGTTGTCGCCCGCGAACTCCTTCAGATCGTTTTGGATCTTTTCTCGAAAATCCTCGGACGTCATCTCCTGTCGGCCAACGCCTACGATCGCAAAGTTCGAGGGAAGGAATTTCTCGCGAGCGAGATTGTAGAGCGCGGGAAAGAGCTTGCGTTTGGTCAGGTCTCCGGTCGCACCAAAGATGACCATCACGCACGGGTCAGCCGACCTGTTCTCAACGTTCATAGAAGAATCATAAAGCAATTTCGTTCGGACTACGGTTGAAAGTTGGTGAGTAGGATCGCATCGTTCGATTGCTGACCACGAGAGAGGACCAGTTTGTCGCCGCTCATCGACCACGCGAAATTGTGAAGAAACGTATTCGGAAGGTCGATGACAACGAATGGCGGTTTATCGCCCGCGATAGGCTGACGCCATATCTGCCCCGCTCCCTGGCTATTTACTATGTAGTCGAGAGCCGAGTTGTTCTCTGACCAACGAACGACCAGTCGGGAAGCGGCGATGTTGAAGAATCTCGGTTCGGAGCGTGCATCTGTCGGGATAACGCCGATCTGATACAGCTTTTGCCCTTCGTCCTCGGCTGTCCGTACCCCCGCATTGTGAAACGCGAGGAGTTTTCCGTCCGGCGACATCGAAAGAAAGTTGTTTGGCGACGATGTGCCGGGTTCAGTCAATGCTTCTGCCCGGCCATCGACCAAGGATTTCCGCCAGACACTCGTCGTCTTCCCGCTTCTTTGAATGTAATAGATCCACTTACCGTCGGACGAGGCTTGCGGATATGTCTCGGAGTCCTTCTCGCTGAACGTGATCTGAGTTTGATCCGACCCGCCGGTGGAGTTCATTCGCCAGACATGGTGTGTACCCGTCCGGTTTGAATCGAAGAAAATATGCTTTCCGTCAGGCGAAGCACTTGGATAACGATTTATTTCGCCGACATTCTTGGTCAGTTGCTCTCGCGAATCTTCAGCCGGACGATACCGCCACAGATCGTAATCGCCCATGATGCGGGACACATAGATAATGTCCCCGGCCGGTGTCCACGTGACTCCGCCCATCCCGTCGCGATTAAGATTGCCGAAAGTCCGCTGACGAAGATTATTAAGATCGTTGGTTTCGCCCGTCCACAGGTGCGAGTAAACCGTAAACTGTCTCGCGAGAAGTTTCGTCTTGTCGGCCGACAACGAAACGCCTCGATAGATATTGAGATCGTTCGTCACCTTTTGTAGCCTGCCTTCCGGATATTCGAGATGCCAGAGTTGGAAAAACTTTCCGTTCTCACGCGCCGAAACTATCAAACTCTTTCCGTCAGCGAGCCAGACGGCCTGCTCGAATTGCCGAAGCTGCGGCTGCTCGATCTCCTCCATATCGCCCGACTCCGCATCGACGACGACGAGTCCGGACACAGGCGCTCGTGGAGCATTGCGAAATACGACGACGGCAATTTTCTTTCCGTCCGGCGACCAGTCCGGGTAACCGTTGTCCAGGAATGTGCTCGGTGCGTGCACCGCGGCCAAACGATTTTCAGCCCCGGTTTCAAGATTCCTTACGATCAGGGCCTGCTCGCCATCGGCTGGACTCGCTCTCACGAATACCAACCGTTTTCCGTCCGGCGAAAAACC
>DATEOJ010000060.1:0-8881 GCA_035274235.1 Pyrinomonadaceae bacterium | reverse complement strand
GAAGTATTTCACTGCCAGGAGCGAGACCGCGACACCGAGTGGAATAAGCCAGCCAAGTGGATAGGCGTAGAAATTGTCCAAGATGCCCGGCCGAACGTTTAGCACCGCGATAAGACTCGCGGCTGTCACGACGACAAGTGCGAACCATCCGACAGCGACAACCCGACGCGCTCTCAGATTCATTTCGCCGTCAAGTTTGAGCGCCTGCCAGGCCGCACCGTGGACCATGAGTGCGACGAATGCGACGACTCCCGACAAGACCGTGAACCAATCGAGGATGCCGGTGTCGCCCGTCGTTCCCCAATGCGTGAAGAGCGGTTCAAAGAAATAATGCTCAGCGTTGAGCGGCACACCGCGGACAACGTTGCCGAGCGCTGCTCCAAAGAATATCGCGAGGAGTGTGCTCGCACCGCAGAAGACGAAGTCCCAGAAATTTGTCCACATCTGGTTGTCGAGTTGATGCCGTAGCTCGATACCGGCAGCCCGAAGGATCAGCAGCCAGAGGACCATGATCAGCGGAAGATAGAAGCCGCTGAACGCTGCTGAATACAAAACCGGAAATGCAAAGTACAGAGTGCCGCCTGTTGCGAGCAGCCAAACTTCATTGCCGTCCCAGACCGGTCCGATCGCTCGGATCGCAGCCTCGCGTTCGGCATCGGTCCGACCGATGATGTAGTGAATTATCCCGGCCCCGATATCGAAACCGTCGAGGACGACATATGCGACAAGCATCAGTGCCACGATCATGAACCAAACTGTTTCCATTTCGCCCTCCTTAAACTAGCTAACCGCGCCCGTCTCACCCGACATCTCCTCGTGCAATGCCAACTCCGTCACTCCATACTCGATCCGTCGCAGTATTAGAAAAATGTAGAGCAGCGAGAGAATCGTATACATACCGAAAAACCCGAGTAACGTAAAAAGAACATTGCCCGCCGACACCATTGGTGAATGACCGTGTTCCGTTCGCAAGAGGCCGTAAACCAGCCAGGGCTGACGGCCAAGCTCGGCAGTCATCCATCCCGCGGTGTTCGCAATGAAAGGTAGGGGAAACGCCAGCATCACGATCCATAGGAGCCAGTTCGATCTAAACAACCACCCGCGCCATAACCAGAATGCCGCCGCCACCATTATCGCGATGAAGATCGTCCCGAGTCCGACCATGATGTGATAGCTGTAGTAGAGAAGCGGCACGTTATCGGGCCACTGATCTTTTGGAAAATCGTTTAGACCTCGCACCTCGGCTTCCCATCGTTGGTAGCTTAGGAAGCTGAGCATCTTCGGTATGTGTATCGCGTTGTCGAGCCGTTGCTTCTCCATGTCCGGCTGCCCGATCAGGACGAGCGGAGCTCCCTCTTGTGTCTCGAACAATCCTTCCATCGCGGCCAGCGTGACTGGCTGATATTTCGCGATGAGCTGACCTTTCCAGTCGCCGCTCGGAAACGTCATCCAGATACTCCCGACGCACGCGGCGATCACGCCGACCTTGAGAAACCGTTTTCCATATTCGATCTGTTTCCCGGAGAGCACGTAAAACGCACCGAGCGACGCAACCGCAAACGAGCCGGTGACGAACGCCCCGCCCATATTGTGCATGTACTGATAGATCGCCCACTCGTTAAAGACGAGCGCCCAGAAGCTCGTAAGCTGCGCGGAACCATCGGCCGCGATCTCGTACCCGACCGGATGCTGCATCCAGGCGTTCGTCGCGATGATGAACCACCCCGACAACCACGTCCCGACGAAAAGCAAAACAGCTGATAGCAAGTGGAGTCGTTGGCCGAGCCGCTTTTCTCCGAAGAGAAATAGTCCTATGAAGGCCGATTCGAGAAAGAAGGCGAAGACTCCCTCCATCGCGAGCGTCTGTCCGATCACGCCGCCGGCGTACCTGGAGAATGCGGCCCAGTTTGTCCCGAACTGAAACTCCATCGGGATCCCCGTCACGACTCCAAAGAGAAAAGTAATGCCGAAGATCTTTCCCCAGAACCGCGCGGCCTCGTTCCAGCGTTCGTCATTCTTCCAGATCGCCAGCGACTTGAAGACGACGATAAGCGGTGCGAGCCCCATCGTCAGTTGCGGAAAAAGGTAGTGGTAGGTGATCGTAAACGCGAACTGAATACGATCGAGCGTATTGGCTTCCATCAGGATCCTCCGATACAGATTCAAAGGCGAGCGTACACTGCCCCGCACTATAGCGCGGTTACGGTCGTCACAAAACGGAGAACCGGGAAAGTTTATTTCTTGGTGAGTTGTTGTCTAAAGGAAAGGATCTCGCGGTCGTTCGAGAACTGACTGTTTTGAAGGAACGCTTGAAAGGCTCGATCGGCATCGGCCGGCCGGGACATTTCGCGGTAAAGCGTGCCGAGAAGAAACTGACCACGCAGGCAGTCGGCACGCGATGCCGGATTTATCAACGGCTGCATCGCCTCGAGTTCGCTCAACGCAATGTCCTTGCGACCTGAAGCGTAATAGACGACTGCTAGATTTCCGCTTGCCGAACACTGAGCGAACGGAAACCGGGTTCGCGTTTCAACCAGGACCTTCTCAGCGCCTGGGATATCTCCTCGCTTCTGCAGTTCGATCGCCTGACGGATCGTTGCGACCGGTGACGGCTCGAGATCGGTAGCGGGGAGATAAGGAAAATCGTTCGGTGCATATGCTCGGATATTCGCGATATTCCATTCCGCTTCGTTTACCCGGTTGAGCATCTGCCAGTTATTGTTCGCGACTGCGTCCTGTCGATATGGTTCGAGCCGGTCCGCGGGTTTGAAGTAACGTTCCGCGATAGTCGCCCGACGAAATTTATCTTCCGGGGAATCAACTCCCGGCCAGAACATCACGCCTGCGCAAACGCCGCACCCGAGAGCCATCCCGATCGCGAACCGATCTCGTCGACGCATCGAGGTCATGACGATGACGACCGCTAAGACTAATGCGAAAGCAACAGGCACTAATGTCCAGAGTGTTGCCGACACGCCGAACGCGCTGGCAAGTGTCGGGCTCGCCCATCTCTCGTTTATAAGCAGACTCAACCAGAAATCATTCTGCGGTACGGCGAACTCCGGCGGAGCGAGCGGGAACGTCAGAATCGGCAAAGTACAAAAGACGAACGAAACCGCGAAGATAATTCCTTTCCAAAGATTCGAGAACTCGTACGTCTCGTGGTCGAAGACGGCGTCGAGCATCAACGGTACGAGAAGCACGAGGTAGCGTGCCGTGAATCCCCATCCTCCGTGTGCGGCGCCGTGACCGGAAACGATAACTATCGTCACAAGGATCATCGCGATCTTGACGCGATGCCGCAGAGTGGAGCGGTTTAATGAAGTGAAGAAACAGATGACCGCGAGTATTAAGACCGGAGCCGCAAAGAACAAACCTCTTGCCGGAGAGAACAATAATAGGTAGATGTTCGAGAGAGACGGTAAGCCGATACCGAGTACACCTTGCCCGGCGACTTCGGCCCACTCCGGAAAACTCTCGTGCGAGTACGACATCGAAAACGCCGACCCGAACAACGATGAGTTGTAGAACATCAGGAAAACCGCGAACGGAAGTCCGCCGAGTACGAAGGTCGCGAAACAGGATAGACGGTCGCGTTTCTCGGTAAAGAGTATTCCAGCTCCCATTACCGCGACGGGAATGAGCGCGATGAATTCCGTCATCACACAGATTCCGCCCAACATTCCCGCAACCAACGCGGACATCGGCGTCATTACTCGCTGGTCGTAAAGAAGACGGAACGCAAAGTAGATGATGATCCCGACGAGTACGTGCGAAAAGAATAAAAGACTGTAGACGAACAGCGGCGTCGCAAAAAGTAATGTCGCGAGCGAAAACTCCGAACCTTCTTTTGCGTAAAGCCAGAGTCCAAGAAGAAATAGCGGGAAGGAGCTTAAGACGAACCGCATCACGAACCACGTGACGCGAATATTCGACGCATCCGGCGGACCGACGATGAGCCGCGCAATGCCGTAAAAAGGAACGGCCATCAGCGCCATGCCTGGAGGTTTGTTGGAGTATCGGTAGGATCCGACAATCGCGGTATCGACGTTCGCTCCGACGAGCGGGTCAAGCCAGGAGATCTCGAATGAACCCTTCTCAACGAGCGAGGCGGCCGTGGCCCATCTACTTATTTCATTGTCGGAGCCGCCGTGCGGAAACATCGGCAGCAGGTAAAAGGCGAGGAACAGGTAGATCGCAAGGAGCCAAACTCCTTTATTTCTTCCCACGGTTTTGTTTTTCGATCACGTCGATCATGTTCTCCGCAGGCGGTTGACTCGGATCAGCAACCGAATAGGTCAGCCGCTTTCGTTGAAGCTGGAAACCAGAACCGTTCCATTTATAACTCGTTCGCGTAAAAAAGGTCGGGCAGCAAAGTTGTTCTTCGTCGCCTGTGATCTTGCTCGTCTCGGTCTCGCCCAAGATGAAACGGTCCTGACCGTAAAGTTCGACGACGACCTCGCTGTTCTCTGTCCGTATGTCTTTCAATCCGCCATCCGCTCGGTCGCCGGTCCGGAAATTCCAGATCAGAGTTGGCTCGTTGTTCTTCCATTCGAAAACATAAACCAGCTGCGGGATCGCGTTCCCGGTCGTCTCGACTTTGAGGATAACGATCGCCTCATCCTGACCGTCGGCAGTGAGATCGATGTACTTCGTCGTCACATACGACATCCCGATCCGCCGGGCCGCACGCATCTCGACCTTTTCGTCATCCGCCGTGTCCTCGTCATAGAACTTCGAGACCGGCACGACTTTGCCTTCGGTAAGTTTGAGATCAGTGCCGTCCGGATTTTGCCAACCGCGCGGTAACGGGTATGTGAAGTTCTTGAAATCGAAAGTGCCGAGCGGCGACTTCGTCGTTTTGTGACGATCGTCGAGCAACTCGGCTTGCAGATTCGGAAATGGTGACGGAGAGGCGGACTGCTCAGGAGCGGGAGTTACAGACGGCTCTGCGTGCACCGTTTCAGGTTCGGTACTGGCCGAACGCTGACATGCGGATGCCAACAGAAGAATTGCAATAGCCATTGCGAGCGCTATTACTTTCATAGGACCTGGAATGCAAACGAAACGTTTATGCTCGGGTCAGATTGCGGTACTTGATCCGATGCGGCTGATCGGCGTCGACGCCAAGGCGGCGCTTGCGATCGGCTTCGTATTCACTGTAGTTGCCGTCGAAATACTCGACCTTCGAATCACCTTCGAACGCGAGTATGTGCGTTGCGATACGGTCAAGAAACCATCGATCGTGACTGATGACGACGGCACATCCGGCAAAGTTTTCAAGCGCCTCTTCCAGAGCACGCATGGTGTTTACATCGAGATCGTTAGTGGGCTCGTCGAGGAGAATGACGTTCGCCCCGGATTTTAACATTTTGGCGAGGTGAACGCGATTCCTTTCGCCGCCCGAAAGCTGCCCGACGCGCTTTTGCTGATCGCTGCCCGAGAAGTTGAAACGCGAAACGTAAGCACGCGAATTCATCTCACGTTTGCCGAGGGTTACAAAGTCGAGACCGTCGGCGATCTCGTCGAAAATCGTTTTATTCGCATCGAGATCGTCGCGCGACTGATCGACATAACCGAGCTGCACGGTCGAACCGACCTTGAACTCACCTGCGTCGGCTGCATCCTGACCGGTGATCAAACGAAACAGCGTCGTCTTACCCGCACCGTTCGGACCGATCACACCGACGATACCGCCCGGCGGCAACGAGAATTCGAGATTCTCGAAAAGCAGTTTGTCGCCGTACGCCTTCGACACCCCGTGCGCCTCGACAACAACATCACCAAGACGCGGACCTGGCGGGATAAAGATCTCAAGCTCCTCACTCCGCTTTTCGGATTCGGTAGCGACCATCTTCTCGTAGTCGTTGATACGAGCCTTCGACTTCGCATGACGCCCCTTCGGTGACATGCGGATCCACTCAAGTTCACGCTCGAGCGTTTTCACTCGCTTGTCTTCGGTTTTCTGTTCCTGCGCGAGACGGTTCTGTTTCTGCTCGAGCCAGCTCGAGTAATTTCCCTTCCAGGGAATTCCCTCGCCGCGATCGAGTTCGAGAATCCAGCCGGCGACGTTGTCGAGAAAGTAACGATCGTGGTTTACGGCGATGATCGTTCCTTCATACTTTTGCAGATGCTGCTCGAGCCAGCTCACGGTTTCCGCATCGAGATGGTTCGTTGGTTCGTCGAGGAGAAGGATGTCGGGCTTCTGGAGCAACAGGCGGCAAAGCGCAACACGACGCTTTTCACCGCCGCTGAGATTCTTGATCGGTGTATCGGCCGGCGGACAGCGGAGCGCGTCCATTGCCATCTCGAGACGCGAGTCGAGATCCCACGCATCGGCCGCGTCCAGTTTCTCCTGAACGGCACCCTGACGCTCGATGAGCTTCGACATCTCATCGTCATCCATCGGCTCGGCAAACTTCGCGTTGATCTCTTCGTATTCCTTCAGCAGATCGACGGTCGACTGCACCGCCTCTTCGACTATCTGCTTTACAGTCTTACTCTCATCGAGCTTCGGCTCCTGTTCGAGCATGCCGACCGAGTAGCCCGGCGAGAACACGACCTCGCCGTTATGGTCCTTGTCCATACCCGCGATAATCCGTAACAGGCTCGATTTACCCGCGCCGTTCAGACCAAGCACGCCGATCTTGGCGCCGTAAAAGAAGGAAAGGTAGATGTCTTTGAGGACAGGTTTCTTGTCGTAAAATTTACTGACCTTGACCATCGAGAAGATGATCTTGTTTGGTTCGTTATTGCTCATTTTTTGATTCCATTCACCCCCACCCCGTCGTCTTCAGCTCGCGTAGCGAGCGAAAGCACGTAGCCCCAGCCTTAGCTGGGGGTAAGGTTGCGCAAGGGCCTAGCTCGCGTATGCGAGCGGCAGATCTTACCGCAGGGTCTTTCGACCGCCTACGCGGGCTCGGGTCGTCGGCGTTCGTAACCCCGGGCCCTGTGGCCCGGGGCTATATGCTGTCACTCGCTACGCGAGTTAATCTCGTGACGCTTAAAATGGCGCCTGCGCGACTTGCGCCGCTTGCACCAATCGACAACTGGCCGAAAGCAAAGATTATCTTTTCGACAAATTGAAACGCAAACCAACTCGAACGAACGCAGGCGCCGCGACGGTGCGATTGGGTGTCAAACCAATGTCGTATCGGCTGTTAAAGACATTCTCGGCAGCGGTGAATACTTCGATCTGTTTCGTCGCGCGAAACGCTGCCGTCGCATCAGCGGTGAAGTAGCCGCCGAGCAGGAGTGTGTTCGCGTCATCTTCAAAACGATCGGACGATGCTCGCGTTTGTACCCCGAACGTCCAGCGCTCGTCAGGCCGATAGCGGAATTGAAAGTTGAACTGCTGTTGCGGAACTTGCGGCAGACGATTCCCGACGAGCGATTCGTTACCGGGAAAGTCGGTTACGCGCGCGTCGACGAACAGATAGGTTCCGGATAACGTCATGCTGGTGATCGGTGTGAACTCCGCATCGACCTCGACGCCGCTCGATCGTGTCTCACCGACATTCTCACGCCGACGCGTTATCAACGCGGGCGATGAAGAGAGCGTGATACTTACAACCGGATCTTCAACGATCGTGACGAATGCATTGGTCCTGATCGTCAATCGACGCTTTAGCGCGGTCAGTCGAATTCCTCCTTCAAAAGTGTTCGCCCGCTCGGCAGACAAATTCTCGTTCGCAAGTGTGACAACATTCCCGACGCGGAATCCGCGATAAAGTTCATTCAACGTCGGCGCGCGAAATGATCGCGAGTATGATCCATACAGCGAGACATTTTCGAACGCGTCATAAACGACGCCGACGCGCGGACTAAACGACGATGCTCCACGATCCGGAAAGACGGTCGACGTCAACGCGTTCGTCGCGAAAACTCGCGTCGCCGAGTGGGCATCGATGTTTCGCCAGTGATCGAATCGCCCACCGAAACTCAAATTCAACTTTCCCGTGACCCGCCAAAAGTCCTGTGCGAAAACAGCAACCGTTTGTTCGTGCCCACCCGCACCGCTCGCCGATGTCGCGATCAAAGATGAGAAGCCGAGTTCGTCGCTGAATCCGCGTACATCGCGATACTCGACCGACGATGCGATCGCGTGATCGCCGAACGCACGCGTCCAGAAAAGACTCGCTCCCCAGGCCTGCGATGGAACGCGCTGAACACGCGTCAAGGTTTCCGTGTTCCGATCGAGAGATACCGCGGTGAATGTTTGGTCGTAGACCTGTGTTTGAAGAAACGTTCGCACCTCAAAGCGACCGAGCGTCTTGTGGTCGACATCGCCGCCTGCGGCGAGCTGCCGGAAATATGTCGCGTTGTTCGTCAGCGAAGTTCCGTTGTCACGATCCTCGTCAAAAATGCTGCCGCGTGCGAAGATGCGCCCAATCGCGAACCTTCGTTCGATGCCCGCGATAATATTGCCGTGCTCGCTGTTAGCGCGGGTATCGACAACACCACGCTCGTCCTCCGGGACCGGGACGTATCCGCCGGTCGTGAACGCGTCGAGGGCAAGATCAAAACTCCATTTATCGCGCGAGTGCGCGAGAAAGAGTCCGCCGTCCGCTGTCTCTTGCGTGCCGCCCGAACCTTCGAGACGCAATACCGTCTCACCATCCTCCGCACGAGCCGGAACGAGGTTTACCGCCCCGCTCAATCCTCCGCTTCCATATACCGAACTCGCCCCGCCGCGAAGTAATTCCGCTCGGTCGACCGCAATGCGTGGAACCCGCGACCAGTAGGTCCACCCGCCGAATGCATCGTTAATCGAAAGACCATCGAAGAGAACCGACGCACGAGATGCTCCGCTTCCTGAAACGCCACGCAGGTTCGCGCCTTGTGTCGTTGGATTGGTCGTCTTACTTGAACCGGCGCGAAA
>DATEOJ010000059.1:0-3817 GCA_035274235.1 Pyrinomonadaceae bacterium | reverse complement strand
GATCTACGAAGCGTTCGCACAGTTTCGCAGCGAGTACACCGATGGGGCGTTCGAGTATACGACGCCAAAAGCCGAGGCGATCCGCCCGCGATTCGATGAAGGTCCTATCTGGATCGCGGAATTGAATGGCAACGCTGTCGGGACGGTTTCCGGATTGCCCGAAGGCGAACGGTTTTATATTCGCAGCATGGCGATCAAGCCGTCGGCGCAACGGCTCGGCATTGGACAGAAATTAGTCGATGCATTCGAGTCGTATGCACGCGAGAATGGATTTGAAAAGATCTTCTTGTACACGACCTACGTGCTCCCCGGAGCGAAGCACCTGTATGAGAAGAACGGATTTTATGTTTTAAGAGAGACGGCACCGGAAGAGTGGTATGACATGGGCGGTCTTGAGATGGAGAAGGTTTTGTTAGTGTGATTTGTGAGATGGTCGTCGCAGGCAGTACCGCCCGCGTGAGCGGGTGGTCGAGAGTTGTTGGAGAATTACGTTGAATTTCCGTAGGCGCTGTACCACCAGCTAACGCAGGCGGTACTGCCTGTCGGCCACGGACGAAGAATTTATTATGTTGCTAGAAGTTAAAGACCTCCATGCCGGTATCGACGGCAAGGAAATTTTGAAGGGCCTGAATATTCAGGTGAATAAGGGCGAGGTCCACGCGATCATGGGACCGAACGGCTCGGGTAAGTCGACGTTGTCGAAAGTGCTCGCGGGACATCCGTCGTACGAGGTGATCTCCGGCGACGTGCTATTCGAGGGAAAGAACCTGCTTGAACTCGAACCCGACGAACGCGCACGTGAAGGTGTCTTCATGGCGTTCCAGTATCCCGTCGAGGTGCCGGGCGTATCGAACTCGCAGTTTCTCCGACTCGCGTACAACGAGAAAATGAAACATCACGGCGAGGAAGAGTTGGACCCGCTTGAATTCAACGACTATCTGAAAGAGAAGGCAAAGGTCGTGGATATGAATCCGGAGTTCTTCAAACGTTCGGTGAACGAGGGTTTCTCCGGTGGTGAGAAGAAGCGAAACGAGATCCTGCAAATGGCAGTACTCGAACCGAAGCTCGCGATCCTTGATGAAACCGATTCCGGTCTCGACATCGACGCGCTCCGAATCGTCGCCGAGGGCGTGAACAAACTTCGCAACGAGAACAACGCGATCATTCTCGTCACCCACTATCAGCGGCTGTTGAACTTCATCGTCCCCGACGTGGTGCACGTGCTCGCCGGCGGCAAGATCGTAAAGGAAGGCGGCAAGGAACTCGCACTCGAGTTGGAAGAGAAGGGTTACGACTGGGTGAAGTCGGCGGGAAGATAACTATCAACTACCCACTGAGGCAATCGGTGGGCAGTTCTCTTCAGTGGATAGTGACAAGTGACAAGTGGATAGTCGAAGAAAGATGACTGCAGTTATGGAAACAATTTACGCCGACGCATTCAAGCGATTTTTATCGGCGGTTGATGAGCCCGCGGAATTGCGGCGGATTCGGGAAGAAGCTTTCGACCACTTTACTGAGGTGGGATTTCCGCCGGTGAAGAGCGAAGACTGGAAGTACACGAACGTCGCATCGATCGCGAGTCGCGAGTGGACGATCAGCAGCGAACAGCACCGCATGCCTGCGGATGTGGATATCGATCTGCTGAGCCGGTTCAACTTTGGCCGCAACGGATTCGCGGCGATGAATCTGGCCTTTGGGGAACTTGCTACTCTGCGGATCGCGAAAGACACGTCGGTCGATGAGCCGATCGAGTTTAACTTTTCCGCCGAAGAAGGAACGGCCGAGTTCCCGCATCTGCTGGTGATTATCGAAGCGGGGGCCAAGGCGACCATCGTCGAGAGCTATGCCGGAAATGGATTCACGAACGCGGCGATACAGATCGTCGTTGAAGACAATGCGAACCTGACTCATTACCGGGTGCAAAAGGAATCGGTTGATGCGTTTCACTACGGGGTGACCGAAGTCACGCTTGGTCGCGGTTCCGTTTACAACTCGACGAACATCAACCTTGGCGCCGCATTGTCGCGACACGATATCGAAGTGAAGTTCACTGCGGAAGGCGCGGAGGCGTGGGTCGACGGTCTTTATATGATGGGTGGCTCGCAGCATACGGATACGCACTCGATCATTGACCACACCGTCCCTCACTGCACTTCGCATCAGAGTTACAAGGGCGTGCTGAACGACAAGTCACGTGCGGTATTCAATGGCAAGGTGTTCGTCCGCGAGAACGCGAACGGCACGGACGCTCAGCAGTCAAATAAGAACCTCTTGCTCTCGAACGAAGCGCGAGTTGACACGAAACCTCAGCTCGAGATCTTTAACGACGACGTGAAGTGTTCGCATGGTGCCACGGTCGGCCAACTCGAGGAAGAAGAGTTGTTCTACTTGCTGACCCGCGGTCTACCCGAAACGCTCGCGCGCAATCTGCTTACTTATGGTTTTGCTGAAGAGATCATAAACAAGATCGGCATTGAAGCGATTAAGAGAGACCTCGACGAAGTGGTTTTGAACCGGCTCGACGTGGCGATCAGCGTTGTTACACCATGAAGCGAATTATTCTAGCGTGGTATTTCTCGGTTTCGCTATCAGGACCGTTTATCGGTGGAGACATGTCAGTTGCCGGATGAAACTCAATAGTGCCTCTGTTTGCTCTGTGGCGAAGTTCGGGCAGGAAGGAAATGAAAGCAGTAATGTCAGGTTGGGACGTTGAAAAAATTAGGAAGGACTTTCCCGTTCTTTCACAAACCGTGAACGGGAAGCCGCTCGTGTATCTCGACAATGCGGCATCGTCGCAGGTGCCTCAGTCGGTGATCGATCGGACGTCGAAGTATCTCGCGGAGGAACATTCGAACATTCACCGCGGCGTTCACTATCTCTCGCAGCACGCGACGACTGCGTACGAAGCGGCGCGCGAGAAAGTAAAACGATTCATCAACGCACCGGATGTAAAGGAATGCATATTCGTCCGCGGTACGACCGAGGGAATCAATCTCGTTGCGCATTCATATGGACGAAAGTTCATCAACGAGGGTGACGAGATCCTGGTCTCGCAGATGGAGCATCACTCGAACATCATTCCGTGGCAGATGATCGCCGAAGAGCGCGGTGCAACGGTCCGCATGATACCGATGAACGAGCACGGTGAGCTGATCATCGATGAGTACGAGAACATGCTGAACGAGCGGACAAAGATCGTCGCAGCGGCACATGTGTCGAACTCGCTTGGCTCGGTGAATCCGATCAAGGAGATGATCGCGACGGCACACAAGTTCGGTGTGCCGGTGTGCGTCGATGCGGCCCAGAGTGTTCCGCATTTTCCGGTCGACGTTCAAGATCTCGATGCCGATTTCTTTGTCTTCTCGGGTCACAAGATGTTTGCCCCGACCGGCAGCGGTATCGTCTACGGCAAAAGAAAATGGCTCGATCAGATGCCACCGTATCAGACCGGCGGCGGAATGATACGAACCGTAAGTTTTGAAGGGACTACGTTTGCCCCGATTCCGGAGAAGTTCGAGGCGGGTACTCCTGCGATCGCCGCAGGTATCGGTCTCGGTGCTGCGATCGATTACATCAACTCGATCGACTTCGAAGCGGCCGCGGCGTATGAGCATGAGTTGCTCGAATATGCGACGCGGCGTCTCAGCGATATCCCGGGCGTGACAATTGTCGGAACCTCGACGAACAAAGCGAGCGTGCTGTCGTTCACGATCGAGAACATCCACCCGCACGACATCGGAACGATCCTCGATCAGGACGGCATCGCAGTCCGCGCCGGTCATCACTGTGCGCAGCCGGTGATGAAGTTTTTCGAAGT
>DATEOJ010000058.1:0-10765 GCA_035274235.1 Pyrinomonadaceae bacterium | reverse complement strand
ACGGTATTTTTTAACGTCGGAGTTTGTCCTGATTTTATCCGGGTAAGGTGGTCGCCGATCGCTCGGCGACCTAAGGTGATGGTGTTTACCGCGTGAGCTTTGTGAGTTCCAAAGTCGCGACGTAGCCGTTACGGTTTATTCGGATGTTGGATTTCGGTGACGGTGTGAGTTCGACCAGTTTGATCGTGTAACCTTCGGCCGTCGCTGCCTGGGTTTGACCGTTGGTATCGAGCGTCATGTCATGACTACGCCCGTTCTTCGAGACGCGGATCTTGACCTTCGCGTTACCCG
Organism: Pyrinomonadaceae bacterium; assembly: GCA_035274235.1. Taxonomy (GTDB): domain Bacteria; phylum Acidobacteriota; class Blastocatellia; order Pyrinomonadales; family Pyrinomonadaceae; genus OLB17. The sequence goes on along the minus strand of DATEOJ010000058.1, from coordinate 10,474 downwards.
CCCAGACGCAATTGACGTCGGTCGGGCATCGCGAGTCCTCTACGAGTTCTACAAAGCGAACGGTAAGTTTGCTCTTCGGCGAACGCTTCTCCGTATTCACTTGAACCTTAATGGTCTCGGCCTGCCGCTTCGCCATCACCGGCATAACGCCGACCGCGAGCATTAAGATAAGACTTGCAACTAAACCCTTCATAATAGTTCCCTCCTTGTACGGGCCGACATTTCGGCTCCGGTTATTTGAACGGACTTAGGTCGAATGAGTTGCAGATTAATTTGCTTCTATTGGTGGTAATTCGCGCGCTTGGTGGTTCGCTTTTTCGCCACAGAGCACACAGAGTTTCTAGAGTTCCCTCTGTGTGCTCTGTGGCAAAGACTCAGGCCGCCGCGCCCGAGGCGGTCAACTTCTCGACGATCGCTCGTGCGAACTCGTTCGTCTTAGCCGTTCCGCCAAGATCCTTGGTCAACACCTTCCCATCAGCAAAAACGTCAAGCATCGCTTTCTCGATTCGAGCGGCGGCGTCCATCTCGCCGAGATGTCGGACCATCATGATCGCCGACATTAGTAAGGCCGTCGGATTTGCGAGTCCTTGTCCGGCGATGTCAGGTGCCGAACCGTGCACCGCTTCAAAAACCGCGCCCTGCTCACCGATGTTGGCACCCGGTGCGAGACCAAGACCGCCGATCAAACCAGCACAAAGATCAGACACGATATCGCCGTATAGATTCTCGAGAACAAGCACGTCGAACTGCTCCGGTTTGATCACGAGCTGCATGCAGCAGTTGTCGACGATCTTATCGTCAGCCTCGATCTCGGGATATTCTTCCGCCATTTTTCGAAAGCACTCGAGAAACAATCCGTCGGAGAGCTTCATGATGTTCGCTTTGTGGACGCACGTTACTTTCTTCCGTCCGTGCGATCGCGCGTATTCGAACGCATAGCGCGAGATGCGAGTCGATGCTTTCTCCGTGATGATCTTCAGACTTTCGACGACACCGGGAATGACGGTGTGCTCGAGTCCCGCATACAAACCCTCGGTGTTCTCACGGACGATAACCAGATCGACGTTCTCGTACCGGCACGGGACGTTTGGAAGGTTCTTGATCGGACGAACGTTCGCGTAGAGGTCGAGTGCCTTTCGCAGACCGACGTTTACTGAGGTGAATCCCTTGCCGACGGGAGTCATCTGCGGTCCCTTCAAAGCAACTTTGTTTCGCTTGATCGATTCAGTTGTCTCGTCCGGGAGCGTCGTACCGAATTTTTCGAGCGCCTGAGCACCGAGAATGTGCGTTTCCCACGCGAAATCGAGACCGGCCGCCTCTAGGATCCTGACCGTCGCCGCGACGATCTCCGGTCCGATACCGTCGCCGGGGATAAGTGTTACCGTGTGTTTCATAGTTGCTCCTAGTTTACGTGAGTGAACAAGAACTGAGAAATGACGGCTACTTTTCCGTCTCTTCTTTGCGACTTCGCGCCTTTGCGTGAACATAGTCGTCGGATGTCGAAGAGATGGTGTTCACGCAAGGACACGAAGTCGCAAAGAAGAAAAGGCTAACGACTTTACAGGTATGTTTTCGCCTGTATACCCTATACTTTCCTTTCGAATGAATACCGAAGTTCTCATCATTGGCGGAGGTGTGATCGGGCTTAGCATAGCTCGCGAGCTGCGTTTGCGTGGCGTCGGGAAGATCACGATCGTCGATCGAGGGACGCTGGGGCTCGAGGCGTCGTGGGCCGCGGCGGGAATGCTTGCGCCGAACGTAGAGACCGACGCGACCGAGGAATTTCACCGGTTTGGCGTTGAGGCACTTAACTACTACTCGCCCTTCGCCGCCGCGATCGAAGCCGAAACCGGTATCGATATCGAGCTCGACCGAAGCGGTACGCTCTGCCTCGCATTCACCGACGCCGAAGAAAGTAAGCTGGCCGATTCATTCGAACAACACCGGACGCGTGGTATTGGCGTTGAGCATCTCTCCGCAACCGAAGTCCGTGCAATTGAGCCCGCGGTCTCGCACGACGTTCGCTCCGCATTATTGTTTCCAAACGACTGGCAGGTCGAGAATCGAAAACTCGTCGCCGCATTGATCCGCTTCGCACAGCTGAATGACCTCGAGATCGTCGAGAAGACGGAGATCGCAACCCTGACAACAGACGGCGATCGAATAACGGGTGCCGCGACGTCCGCCGGTGAGTTTCGAGCGGGCATGACCATCGTTGCAACCGGTGCGTGGACGTCGTTCATCAAAATCGGCGATGTGCCGATGCCGTTTGAGGTGCGGCCGATACGCGGACAGATGGCGTTGTTCGAGACGCCCGAACGAAAGATCAAGCGAGTCGTGTATGGCCCCGGAGGATATATCGTTCCTCGCGCGGATGGACGGGTGCTCATTGGTGCGACAGTTGAGGACGTGGGTTTTGATAAATCGACGACCCGAGAAGGGATCGATGAGTTGATAAGCGCGGCACACAAGATCGTGCCGGGCTTAAGGGAATTTCCGGTTGCCGCGAGCTGGGCAGGATTGCGACCCTTTGTCGCGGACGAACTTCCCGTTATCGGCGGGTTGCCGGGGTATTCCAACTCGCTCGTCGCAACCGCGCATTATCGAAACGGCATCCTGCTCGCACCGCTGACCGGCAAGATCGTCGCAGAGCGAGCGGTGAACGGAACTGACTCGATCTATTTCTCAGCGTTCGGCGTGGAACGATTTTCGACATCGAAGAACGCGACAGCAAACTAGGTTCGTATGCCAATTCTTCTTTTACTAATTCTCTTCACGCTCTCGGTTGCCGCCAACGCGCAATCGGGGCGGATCAGTCCGCAATCGACACCGCCTTCGACGGTCGCTGCGGAACTGACCGTGAAGCAGATGTTCGACGAGGCGAATGCATACAACAAGCTGAAGTTTGCCGAATACGAAAAGAAGAAAGTCTCGTATAGCGAAAAGCTTCGCTTGCAGACTGAAGTCGAACGACGTCAACTCGCCGCCAAGTATGCGACTACGGCCGCGACTCGGTCGACGTTATCCGCCGATGAGCTGTACTACATCGGGATGCTCCAGTGGATCGCGGAGAATCTCGACCAGACGGGCATCTTTCTCAAACGCTATCTGGAGACCGCCGGTCCGCAAGCAGATCGCGGTCAGAACGCGCGGGCGATACTTACCTTCGTCTCCGCAAAACAGAAGAAGTTTGACGACGCCTTAAAATACCGAGGCGACTACGAGAAAGGAACGCCGCTAAAAACGAGTGACCTTTGGCGGATGAACAGCGAGATCGCGAAAGCGTACTCGACGGATAAGCAGTACGCACCGGCCGGCGAATATGCGTCGAAAGCTTACGACGCTGCCAAGGCTCTTCTAAAGGAAGCTCCTACAAGTCTCAACGCCGCTGACGCTCTTCTGGATTCGGGGATGCTCATGTTCGAAGCCTTCCGCGACGCGGGCGATACAAAGAAAGCCGATGCGGCGCTCGACGACATGAGACAAACGGCGGTGTTGTTGAAGTCGCCGCTCTTCTACTATTACTCGGTCGATAAGCTGATCACATACCAAGTCGAAACCGGCCGCAAGACGCTGGCGAAAGAAACGCAGATCGAGTCACTGGTACAAGCAGCCAAAGATTTTGGCGCTCTCGGTCCGGATAATGAGGCGCTTCAGCGGCTCAAGCGGAGAGAACCGCAGTACCGGTTAATGGGAGAGCCGGCGCCCGAACTGACCGGGGTCGATCAATGGTTTCCCGGAAAACTTCAGACGCTCGCGTCGCTCAAGGGGAAGGTCGTCCTGCTAGATTTTTGGGCGACATGGTGCGGCCCGTGCTTCGACGCGTTCCCGTCTCTCGCCGAATGGCATCAGGATCTGACTCGTGAGGGTCTTGTCATTCTCGGTGTGACGCGATACTACGGTCATGGCGAGGGATTGGATCTCGACCCGCCAAGCGAGATTGCGTTTCTCAAACGGTTCAAGGAGAAGCACAATCTCGGATACGACTTCGTCGTCATGAGCGGACAGGAATCGCAGTTCCGCTATGCCGCGACCGGTCTCCCGACCGCCGTTATCATCGATCGCAAGGGTGTGATCCGCTACATCGACAGCGGAACAAATCCGTCGCGTCTCGAAGAGATGCGCGCGATGATATTGAAGTTATTAAAAGAGTAATACAGCGAACTGACTCACCGGAAAACAAACTTTAGTTTGTTCCCTTGTCAAACTGAAGTTTGACGTCCGGCGGTAAGTTCGACATCCGTCGGTAGAGGATATGGCTAAGGGTAGCTCTAAACGCGAGAAGACCAAGACACAAAGTTTTTACGACCGCATCGCGGACGTCCATAATCTCGCGCTCAAAGTTAATGGCTATCGGAAGTCGGTCGCAAAGTATCTTCGCTCGCTCGATCTAAAAATCGACGCCGACTCGTGGGTCCTCGATGCGGGGAGCGGGACAGGGATCGTCACACTCGGTTTTCACGACGCCGGTTTCAAACGATGTAGGACAGTTGCGTTCGATCTTTCATCAAACTCACTCAAGATCGCTCGCGAACAATTCGGGAAAGAGAAGAAGATCGACGCGAGTAGGATCAGCGCGATCCAGGGGAACGTTCTCGAGCTGCCGTTCGGCGACAACTCGTTCGACCTCGTCCTGACGTGCGGGGTGCTCGAGTATGTCTCCCTCGATGATGGCTTGCGTGAACTATCCCGAGTTCTAAGACCCGGCGGCAAGCTCGTATTCATTCCAGTCAAACCGTCGCTCGTCGGATCGGTCCTCGAGTTTCTTTACAAGTTCAAGCTCCATCCTCTAGAAGATGTAAAACGGATTTCACAACGCTACTTCACAATCGAGGGGAATCACGAGTTCCCGGTCGCCGAGCCCATCGGTTGGTCGAAGACGATCTTTCTGTTGAAGAAGAAGTAGGTTTGTCTTCGGTCTTCGGTCTTCGGTCTTCGGTCTTCGGTCTTCGGTCTTGGGTCTTAGGCCGCGTAGCGGACAGATGCGTTTAGCCGTGGGTGGAGCGTTTCGCGGAGCCCACGGGTAGGATTAAGAATACGGTGGTGCCGCGTCAGCGGTACGTGCAGAATCACGCTTCCCTCGATTAGGCACGGCCGACGTCACTGGATGAATTTCGACAGGTGCACTTACCGCTGACGCGGCAAGAACATCTTGCGGGCCCCTGCCGTGGGCTCCGCCCTACGGGCTTCACCCACGGCTAAACGCATCTGTCCGCTACGCGGCCGCGCGACGACGAAACTCCTTGAAACTCATTTCGTAACTAAACATCATGGCAAGTCCTCGCGTCACTCCGTCACCCGTTCCGATTCCTGCATCGCCAATTATCGTCGCTCACCGTGGAGCGAGCGCACATGCGCCGGAGAACACACTCGCAGCGTTCCGGCGTGCGATCGATGAGGGTGCCGAGGGAATCGAATTCGATGTTCGTCTGGCAAAAGACGGCATCGCGGTCGTGCATCACGACCGTTCGCTAAGACGCACGGCAGGGATCGATAGTAAGATCAGCGAACTCACGGCGACCGACCTTTCGACGATCGATGTGGGTTCGTGGTTTCGATCGGACGAAGGTGCATGGGATTACTCGAAAGAAAGGGTACCGAGCCTGGCCGCAACACTCGAAACACTCAAAGGCTTCCCCGGTCGCGTGTACATCGAATTGAAAGCCGGTTCCGGACAAAACCCGGAACCGTTTGTGAAAGAAGTTTGCAAAGAGATCCGCGCATCGTCGATCGCCGATCGCATCATCGTCAAGAGTTTCCGACTCGCATTCATTCCCCACTTCAGAGCGAATTGCCCGGAAGTAAAAACGGCGGCGCTCTTCGCTCCGAAGATCATGACAATACTCCGCAAGGAAAAGCATCTCGTCGATATCGCGGTTGAATTCGGAGCACAGGAGTTGTCGGTCCACTACTCGCTCGCGACAAAGAAGCTTATGAAGAAGTCGGCGAAGCACGGTCTGCCGGTGACGATATGGACCGTCGACCATCCGAGATTATTCCGTCGCGCAATGAAACTCGGCGTCCACGCCGTCATCACGAATGATCCCGGGCGGATGATCGAGGTACGCCAGGCGTTCTAGCCGACGCGTAGGACAGGCTGTTAGCCTGTCGGTGTCCGTAATCTCGAAATATCCCCCGCGCGAGATAGTAGAAATAAGCATGTGGGAAAGGCTTTACTGCGCGTGTATAGTAGTCCAGCTCTCGATGTCGTAATCGCGGAATACAGCCAAGAGCCGATCGCTAATACGAACAGGCTAACAGCCTGTTCTACGCTCGACGCTTGTGCCAACAAACGTTTGAGAATAAACTGCGGGAAAGCTCAAAAGACGCATTCTTAGCATGAATTTTTACGACAATATCCTTGGCCTTATCGGCAATACACCTCTCGTTCAGGTAACCAACATCACCAAGCAGCGCAAGATCAAGGCGAAGATACTTGCAAAGATGGAGAGCCTAAATCCGGGTTACTCCGTCAAGGATCGAATCGGCATCTCGATGATCGACTGGGCTGAGAAGGAAGGCGTTCTGAAAAAGGGCGGGACCGTCATCGAAGCGACTAGCGGCAACACCGGGATCGGTTTAGCGTTGACTGCGGCGGTCCGAGGTTACAAGTGCATCTTTGTCCTGACCGACAAGGTATCGGTCGAGAAGATGCGTTACTTGAAATCGCTCGGAGCCGACATCGTCGTTTGCCCGGCCGCGGCGAAACACGGAACGCCTGACCATTATGTCGAGACGGCGAAACGGATCGCGCATGAGACTCCGGGTTCGTTCTATCCCGATCAGTACAATCATCCCGCGAATCCCGCGGCGCACTATCGAACCACCGGCCCCGAAATTTGGGAAGCTACCGAAGGAAAGATCACGCACTTCGTCTCGGGCATCGGTACCGGCGGAACGATCACAGGCACGGGGCGCTACCTGAAAGAGAAAGATCCGAAGATCAAGATCATCGGCGCTGATCCATATGGTTCGATCTTCAAGAGTTACAAAGAGACCGGGCGTTTTCCGGAAGCCACCCCGTATCTCGTCGAAGGAATCGGCCAGTCGTTGCCGGTCGGCAACGCGGACATGAGCGTGATCGATGACATCATTAACATCACCGATCGTGAGTCGTTCGAACTTGCGCGACAGTTGTCGCGACGCGAAGGAATCTTCTGCGGCGGTTCGACGGGAACAAATTTCGCGGCCGCGTTGAAGGTCGCTGAAGGTTTGGATGAGAACGCGGTGGTCGTGTTCATCGTCTGCGACACGGGCGAACATTACCTGACGAAGTTTCACTCCGACGAGTGGATGAAGGAAAAGCTTTTGCTCGAACCGCAACGCATCACCGCCGGTTTGATCAATGAGACAAAGAACGGCGGTGCTCCGCCCGAATTGATATATGTCACGCCGGAAGATACTGTCGGGGCCGCACTCGAGCGCATGTCGGAGAGCGGCGTGACGCAGATCCCGGTTCTCGAGGAACATCGTTCGGTTGGAAGTCTGCGAGAGAGCCGTGTCTTGACCAAGCTTCTGAACGATCGAGATCTGGTCGAATCGAAGGTCCGCGATGTAATGGACGAAAGCTTTCCGGTGATCGACATGGACACGAGCCTTCGCGAGATCAAATCGAAACTGCAAAAGGCACCGGCCGTTTTGATAGAGGACTTCAAACGGATCACAGGAATCATTACGCGGTCTGACGTGCTCGATCTGCAGAAGTAGTAATGACCGCCGGAGCAAACAAACTAGCTTTGGACGACGATATAAACACAACGGCACCGCAGTCGAAGCCGACCGAGTGGAAAATGCCCGAACCCGTGTTCCGGCGTACGAGTGGAAGACTGCCCGGCGATTTCGAGAAGCAAGTCGCCTTGAGCATGCCGAGCGAACACGAAACTGTCGAGCGATCGTCTGATGCGGTCGAGGCCTACATCGAACCCAAACCTGAGAATCCAACGCTCAAGGTTCTGGTAGTTGCTCTTGCCCTCGTCGCAATGGTCGCCTTCATCGCGGCATTCCTAACGATCCTTTATTTCTATTTCCTGCGGTCGTCTGACTAAGACCGCATTTCTTACCAACCATGAACAAACTAAACTCCCACACTTTAGCTGCTCCGCCACGGGACAAGCTCAGGTCGTGGCGCAAAGGAGCAGCACATGAAAAACTTACCAAACGAAGAGAATTTCATCCCCGGAATTTACAACCACTGTGATCGCTGGTGCGAACGTTGTCAGTTCACGGACCGTTGCAGAGTTTTCGCAATGGAACAAGAACGCGGCATCGAACCCGGTGAGCTGACCGGCGAGGAGCTTGTCCGCGAGATGAAGGGCATTTTCGCCGAGACCAAAGAAATGATCCTCGAGGCCGCGGAAGAGTGGGGCATTGATCCTACACCGATAAGTGACGAGGAGTTTGCGAAGATCCGTCTTCGCGAAAAGGAGTACGTCGACGGTGACGTGCTGTCCCAGCTCGGCGATTCCTACTGGCTCCCGGCAAAGGAGTTACTGGAGGACGAGTCGCTGCTGAAAAATGCGGAGGCGGACGAATCGCTTGCCGAAATTCTTGAACTCCTATTCCAGTTCCTTTTCTTTATCCCGGTCAACGTCAAGAGCTCGCTTCATGCTCTTCTTGACTGTGATGGCTTTGAAGACAGCGAAGAGGCGCTCGATCCGCAAAGCTACGCGAACGGTTCGGCGAAGTCGGCACTCATCGCGATCGACCGATCGATCCTTGCGTGGAAGAATCTGCTCGCCAACGATGTGCTGAGGGTTCAGCCGATGATCGATCTTCTTACGACGCTTCGAACGGGCCTTGAAGAGCGATTCCCTCTAGCCCGCGATTATGTCCGACCAGGGTTCGACGAGGTCGAGGTAGTGATGTAAGAGCAAGACCCCGCCAGCCCAGAAAGGCGCCGTGTCAACGGCGCCAACGGACTGGAACGCAGGCGTCTCGCCTGCACCGCTGACGGCTGCCCCGACCCTGGATGCGGCACGTCTGAGTTTCGCCATCAACTAGAAGCAGCATAAGGAGCATGATGCCAATCGACTACAATTTTGTCCCCAAGGGACTCAAGTCGGAGCTTGGCTGGTACAGCCGAGGCCATCTCCCTCATTTTGAAGGAGGTTCGATCCCTCAATTTCTCACGTTCCGGCTCTACGATTCAGTGCCTCAGTCGCTGATTGAAGAATGGAAGGCAAACTTGAACGACATACTTTTTCGAAAGAACATCGAAAAATTTTTGGATGCAGGCTACGGAGCTTGTTTCCTTAAGGACCCGAGAGTTGCGGAAATGGTCGCCAATAGTTTTAAGTTTCACGACGGTAAGAAGTACGACTTGGAATCCTGGGTCGTCATGCCAAATCACGTTCATCTTCTCGGCACGCCCCTCGAAGGCGTTGAGCTCGCGGAGATCGCGCATTCGATCAAGTCGTACACTGCTCACGAGGCGAACAAGATCCTCGGACGAACAGGGAGGTTTTGGCAGGTGGAACCATTTGATCGGTACATTCGAAACGAACGACATTACAGATCAGTGATGCGTTACATTGAGAACAATCCTGTGAAGGCGGGCCTTTGTAAACAGGCGAGCGAGTGGCGATATTCCAGCGCGTTTGTCGAGGGTTGATTGCCTCGTCTCGGTGGTTGCAGGCGAGAATAATTTCAAATATCGAACTACCAGCGCGCTACGCCGCTTTGCGTCGTTGCAGGCGGGACGCCTGCGTTCCAGTCCGTTGACGACCCAAAGCGCAATGCATCCGTTGCCAACGTCGGCAAGTGGCAGGCGTGATGCGTGCTCTCCCAGTCGTTGGCGCGATGCACGCGCTCGATGTTAGCTTTTTGTATTGCCTTTGTCGTAGAGTTCAGACACCGAATCCGAGGAGAATAATTGATGAAAAAATGGTTGACCGTCTTTGCTGCCCTGCTGTCTTTTACAGCGGCCTCACATGCACAGGACCGGCTGAAGACGTATCCGAATTACGAACGCTACTCGCGTATGCAGCGCGAGATGCAGTCGTCCGTCCGGTACGGTGCGCTTCAAGTTAAGTGGACCGACGCAACGCACTTTGAATATACCTTTGACGGGAAGCGGTACAGCTACGACGCAACCGCGCTGAGTGCAACGGAGATCCCGGTCTCTGCTGACCAGGCGCAGAGCCGACGAGGAGGACCAGAGCGTGGACGACAATTTGAATCATCCGAGTCGCCGGATAAGAAACTGAAAGCGTTCTACAAGGATCGAAATCTTTGGCTGTCTAACGTCGACGGTAGCAACCCCATAGCCATCACGACCGAAGGCAGCGAGCAGGCACGCACCAAGTTTGGTGTTGCGAGTTGGGTGTATGGCGAGGAGTTGAATCAGAACACCGCGATGTGGTGGTCGCCGAATAGTCAGCAGGTCGCTTTCTACGGGTTCGACGAAAGCAAGGTCACCGACTTCCTGCTTCAGATGAATCAGACATCTCTCTACAGCAAAACTGACGTCGAGGCT
>DATEOJ010000057.1:0-3218 GCA_035274235.1 Pyrinomonadaceae bacterium | reverse complement strand
TCGGGCAAAGCCCGACCGCCATGCGTTGCGGCAAGCCGCGGACCCTTCCTACCCGGGATCCAGCTTTTTACTCCCGCCAATTCACTACGTTGATACTATTTTCCAACGGAGTCCGCGTGTATAAGTAATCAGAACAAATATTGTGGAGAAAACTTCTATGACAAACCAAAACACCTCAGCAGCACCGGCACCCGAGACGCTTCCGCCGGACGCACAGTTGATGCAGCTTGTTTCGGGTGCATTCGTTTCGGCTGCTATCTACTCGGCCGCCAAGCTCGGGATCGCAGACCTTCTCGCAGATGGTCCAAAGACGACGGCTGAGCTTGCTGAGAAAACAGAGACCGACGAATTATCGCTTTATCGTGTGTTGCGTTCGCTGGCGAGCGTCGGAGCTTTCGCAGAAGTAGAGAGCAAGACTTTTGCAAACACGCCGATGACCGAAACCCTCAGGACGGACGCACCGCGAAGCACTCGCGATCTGACAATTTGGATGGGCGAGCCCGAACACTGGAAGGTTTACGGCGATCTCCTCTATAGCGTGAGAACGGGCAAACCGGCCTGGGACAATGTCCACGGCGAACCGGTGTTCCAGTATCTCTTCCAAACGAATAAGGAGTTGGGCGACATCTTCAACCGCGCGATGACGAGTTACTCGCATCAATCCATCGGACCGGTCCTTGCGGCGTACGACTTCTCCGGAGCTGGAACGATCGCCGACATCGCCGGCGGATATGGTCACTTGCTCGCTGCGGTCCTCGCCGCGAATCCGTCGGCGAAGGGCGTTCTCTTCGACTTGCCGCAGGTGCTTGAAGGAGCGCCTCAGATGCTCGACTCTTACGGGGTCACGGATCGAGTTGAGTTGGTCAGCGGTGACTTCACAGCGGAGATCCCGGTTCAGGCCGACATCTACATGCTCAAGCACATCATTCACGACTGGTATGACGACACGAATCAGAAGATCCTAAAGAACATCCACGCGAGCATGCCCGACAACGGCAAGGTCCTGATCATCGAAGCGATCGTTCCCGAAGGAAATGAACCCCACTTCAGCAAGATCATCGATCTCGAAATGCTAATGGCCCCGGGCGGTATCGAACGCACGCCGGCGGAGTTCGAGAAGCTTCTCGCCGACTCCGGCTTCCGGATGACTCGCATCATACCGACGCAGGGAATGATGGGGATCGTGGAAGCGGTGAAGGCCTAGACTGGAGCGCAAGCGTCTCGCTTGCAGCGCCTCTAGCTTCGTAAGCGCCGGTAATCCGACAGGACTCGGATGCCGGCGCTTTTTTCGCGTCGAAGCGACGCTCATGCAAGCGGGACGCTCGCCCTCCAGTCAACCTGATACATCTCACCGATTTTCTCCGCGTTAACTACCGACAGCATATTTTCCTGACCGGAGTTTCCGTCACATGCACAAGAGAATCTTCAGCAAAGCACTCATAGTTTTACTCGGAATTCATCTCATTGCCCCCGCGACGTTCGCTCAGCGACGGTCCGCCGCTACGGCTTCGACCAAAACCGCCTCGGCACCCAAGTGCTCCGGGGCATGGACCGGTACCGTGACATACACGCGTACCCAAAACCGAACCGATAGCAAACGGGTCGAGCGAGTCTCGGCCCGCGGTTTCGACACGACCAACTGGGAGATGAAGTACAACTACAACGCCCGCGTCACCGTTATCGAATCTGCAGAGAAGAACGGTTCGAGCGACGGGAAAGCGACGATCGATCACTCATTCTCGTCGATCGAGAAGGTCGACGCTGTTGAGAAGAACTCTTGTGACCGCGGCAAGACCTGGAAGGACATGAGAGGAACTTCGATCTCCGAGACAAGCGTCTCCGGGAACGCGACAGCCGACGCCAACGTCAGCATTGGCGTAAACAACGACGGCACATATTCGGTGAGTGTCGGCGTTCCGCCCATCCAGGGCCAGACGACGGGTAAGACAAGTTCGGAGTATAGCGGTCAATGCACGACGAAGCCTGGCAAGTCACTAACTGCGCCCGCCTCGCCGACGTCGATCGATGGCCATTCTCTTTCGAGCGATGGGAAGAATCGAATCGACCCATCCGACCCCAACCGAATTTCCGGCTCGTACACAAATACGTTTCAGGACGTTACTGAAAAGATCGAATGGAGTCTGCAAAAGTGTGGTGCTCCGCTGCGTCTGACCGATCTGAAGTTCGAGGACATGGATTGGCCGGATTGGAATAAGTGGAAAGAGATCACGGAGCAAACAGGTACGATCGACGGAAACCTCGTCAAGATCAAGGCAACGGTTCTCAACGCGTCAGGCGAAACGAAGTATGCCGATGTGAAATTCAAAGAGACTTACAAGGGGGACAAGTGGGACGGAGCTAAACCAGATGCGCCGCTAGACGACACGGTCGTTTCGGTTCGGGTGGAGCCGGGTGAGACAAAGGATGTCGAGATGGTTTGGGATTCGTCCGGCTATTCGTGGTTCGATGACGGCCGACCTCGACTTCTCCAGCGCATCAAGGCCGAGCTTGAAGAGAATTCAAAAAAAATCGACGAGATGACAAAGAATCTCAAAGTCGCGCCGAAACCGGCCGTCCTGGTTCACGGACTTTGGAGCAACGCTCGTGCATGGGAAACGTGGCAGAACATTTTGACGACGTCGCACTCCTACGACTGGAAAGCGTTTGCCGTCGGCGAGAAACCGGAGCACGGGATAATGAACACAGGCGGTTCGTTTCTATCGACCGAGCCGACGAATTCGATCTTCGAAAACTCGCAGCAACTCGGGAAGTATATAAAGTACGCGCAGGAAGATCGCAACGCATGGCATGTCGACGTCGTCGCCCACTCGATGGGCGGACTGATCACGCGTCATTACATTCATCAGTTCATGCCGCCGAACTCGCAGGACGGCCGCCCGCAGATCGCGCACCTCGTCATGTTGGGTACGCCGAACATGGGTAGCCCGTGTGCCGATGTCATGAACACGACGTTTGAAGCCCTCGGCAAAAGTGTCGAGGCCGTGCGGCAACTCCGTCAGGATGTCGCCGTGGAGTTCAACCGCGTGAACGTAAACCGAAAGGGAGTAAAGTTCTCAGTACTCGCCGGTGATCCATTACCGACGATGTGCAAGACGGTGACTTGGAATGACGGCGTCGTACCGGTCGCGTCTGCGATCTGGAAGATCGCAGATCATGCGAAGTCGAAGAATCTTCACACGGATCTTACGGGAACCTCT
>DATEOJ010000056.1:0-5167 GCA_035274235.1 Pyrinomonadaceae bacterium | reverse complement strand
CAAGCTGATGCTTGACATGGCGAAACTCGGATTCGAAGAGGAGAGCCTTGAGAAGTTTCAACGCAACATCGCGAATCCGTACGGAATGGTCCTCGTCACGGGTCCGACCGGTTCGGGTAAAACGAACACGCTTTACTCAGCACTGCAGTCGCTGAATACGAGCGAGACCAACATCATGACCGCCGAGGATCCGGTCGAGTTCAACCTCGAAGGAATCAACCAGGTCCAGATGAAGGAGCAGATCGGTCTTAACTTCGCCGCCGCCCTTCGCTCGTTCCTGCGTCAGGATCCGAACATCATCCTAGTCGGTGAGATCCGAGATTTCGAAACTGCTGAGATCGCGATCAAGGCTGCGTTGACGGGTCACCTTGTTCTCTCGACGCTTCACACGAACGATGCTCCCTCGACGATCTCACGTCTCGTCAACATGGGTATCGAACCGTTCCTCGTGGCGACGTCAGTAAACCTCATCCAGGCACAACGTCTTATCCGTCGCGTCTGCAAAGACTGCAAAGAGGAGTACCACGTTCCGCCGGAGGGATTGGTCGAGATCGGCTTCTCAGAGGAAGAAGCGAAAACTTTGACGATGTATCGCGGCCGCGGCTGCGAGACTTGTCTGAACACGGGTTACAAGGGGCGTATCGGTCTTTACGAAACGATGGAAGTCACCGATGAGCTGCGAGAGTTGATCATCATCGGCGCGAGCGCGATCGAGCTTCGACGAAAAGCGATCGAAGTCGGCATGATCACGCTTCGCCAATCAGGGCTTTACAAGTTAAGGGAAGGACTCACTACGGTCGAAGAGGTTGTGAAGGAAACCGTTCTCTAGTTGGGAGGATATATGCTATTTAGGGCAATCGCATTAACGTTAGCTTTGTTGGTTAGCATCGGAACAATAATTCCGTTGGGCACCGACTCCGCAGAAGCCGGGTCGAACAAGACCAAAAAACGTTACAAGAAGAAAAAATATAAAAAGTATTCCAAGCGATGGTGGCGTCAATACCACGCTCGCATGAAACGCAAACGTGCACTGCAGGCACGTCGTCGTGCAATGCGTCTCCGTCAGCTCCGCCTCGCCCGCAAACGTGCGCACGGTAACCGAAACAAGGCCGCCGTCGCCGCGAAGCCGAAGAAGGTCGAGCAGACTCCGTCGTCGACGTCAGTCGCGATGCTTCCCGGCGGACAGGCTGCACCGTCAACCTGGAAACGCGGATCATCCAGCAGCGGCGAGGTCAACTTCAGCCTCGACAACGGCAACGGATCGGCAGCGATCTCGGTTGTCGGACCGTCCACGGGTGAGACTGTCGATAGCGGCCGTCAACGTGCCGTTGGTGGAGTTCCGACATCGGCTCTTCGACGCGAGGTCATCAATCGCATGGTTCGTGAGAACGGCTGGGTCGTGAACGACTATCAGAAGACGATCGGCGGACGATCGGTTTACGTTGTCGTCGCACAGTCGCAGAACGGCAGCCGTGTTCACTCACGCATGTTCTACTTCACCGAGGCCGACGGACGAGTCTACAGCGTTGCGACAAACTCCGCTGCAGAGTCCGCTGACCGAATCGCCGAGGAATCGGAGAAGGTGATCTTTTCACTCGCGAGTCGACCGGCACAGCAGGCACTCGTTCGAGAGTAGTTGTTTGATCGTTGATCGTTGATGGTTGATCGTCGTCGTTGATTACCCAATCGACCCGGCGAACAACCTTCGACGACGACGAGAACTTCGGCAACGTCCAACCCTACACACGATCGACGATCAAGGATCCACGATCGACCATCCAACTATGAGCTTCGAGCAAAACACTGAATCACAAGTAACGCTACCCGAGCTTCTGAAGAAGATGACGGACGCCGGCGGTTCGGATCTTCACCTCACGACGAACTCCGCCCCGCAGGTTCGTGTTCACGGACACCTGTCGCCGATCGCCGGCATGGGGCCGCTGACGCCGGCGGATACGAAGCGCCTCGCTTACTCCGTCCTAACCGACGCCCAGAAGCATCGTTTCGAAGAAAATCTCGAGCTCGACTTTTCATTCGGTCTGAAAGGAATGTCCCGCTTCCGTGCCAACCTCTTCAATCAGAAGGGAGCGGTCGGTGCGGTTTTCCGTTCGATCCCGTACGAGATCAAATCATTCGAGGCACTCGGTCTTCCGCCGATCGTCTCCGACCTTTGCAAGAAGCCGCGTGGTCTCATTCTCGTAACCGGTCCGACTGGTTCTGGTAAATCGACGACACTCGCATCGATGGTCGACAAGATCAACATCGACCGTCACGATCACATCCTCACGATCGAGGATCCGATCGAGTTTCTTCATAACCATAAGAACTGCGTCGTCAATCAGCGTGAAGTCGCGGCTGACACGCACTCGTTCGGGTCGGCTCTCCGCACCGCACTTCGTCAGGATCCCGACGTCGTGCTCGTCGGCGAAATGCGTGACCTTGAAACCATCGAGATGGCGCTCCGCATCGCGGAAACCGGTCACTTGACCTTCGCCACACTTCACACCAATTCCGCTTATTCGACCATCAACCGTATCATCGACGTCTTTCCGTCAGCACAACAGGCACAGGTCCGTACGCAGCTATCGCTCGTGCTCGAAGGAATCATGTGTCAATCTCTGCTGCCGAAAGCGACGGGTGACGGACGCATGATGGCGCTCGAGATACTTATTCCGAACGCCGCTATCCGCAACCTCATCCGCGAAGACAAGATCCACCAGATCTACTCGATGATGCAGACCGGTCAGGACAAATTCGGAATGCAGACCTTCAACCAGGCGCTCGCAACACTCGTTCACAAGCGCCACATCACGCTCGACGTCGCCATGCAGCGGACGTCGAACGCCGACGAGTTGAAGGAACTTATCGAACGCGGGTCAGGCATCAACCAAACCTACACCGGCAACGCCAAGCCGGTTGTGCCGGGAAGCCAGGGAAGCCCGTACGCCCAGGGACGAAGCATCGGACAGCGACCGCCCGTTCGCTGAGACTCAAATTTTGAGAGGAGCTAGAGAAAGAAATGCCTACATACGCCTATAAGGGAAGAAATCGGCTTAACGAAATGGTCGCTGGTGAGCGCGATGCCGCTAGCCAGGAAGACCTGCGAGCCCTGCTTCGCCGCGAACAGATCGTGATGACGCAAGCTTCAGAGAAGCGCGTTGTTTCGATCCCGAAGCTTGGACGTCGAAAGAAGGTCAATGCGAAAGAACTCGCGGTCTTCACCAGGCAGTTTTCGGTGATGATCGACGCCGGTCTTCCGCTCGTTCAATGTATCGACATCCTTGGCGAACAGCAGCAGAACACCTTCTTCAAGGACGTGCTTCGCCAGGTGCGACAGAACGTCGAGGAAGGCGCGACGCTGTATGCGGCGCTCGAAAAGCATCCGAAGGTTTTCGACTCGCTTTACACGCACATGGTCGAGGCAGGTGAAACGGGCGGTGTGCTCGATCTCATTCTCCAACGACTCGCGACCCTTATCGAAAAGGTCGTCAAACTCAAGCGAAGCATTCTTTCGGCGTCGATCTATCCGGCCGCGGTCGTGGTCATCGCCATCGCCGCTATCGCGACGATCATGATCGTAGTTATTCCGCAGTTCGAACAGATCTTCATTGGTTTGTTAGGACCCGGCGAAAAACTTCCGCTCCCGACGCGAATAATCATGGGCATCAGTAGCTTCCTCGCAGGTTGGGGAGGTCTGACACTCCTCGCTGCGATCATCGGCGCGGGAGTCGGTTTGAAGTTCTACTACAAGACCGAGAAAGGTCGATGGCAGATCGATTCGCTGCTCCTCAAACTTCCGATCTTCGGTTCGATCCTTCGTAAGATCGCCGTCGCACGGTTCTCACGAATTCTGTCGACGCTACTTTCATCGGGTGTGCCGATCCTACAGTCGCTCGATATTACTGCTAAGACAGCGGGTAACGTAGTCGTCGAAGACGCGATCCTGAAGGTCCGAGCCGGCGTCGAACGCGGTGAAAACTTCGTCGATCCGTTGAAGGCAACGAACGTCTTCCCGCACATGGTCGGACAGATGATCGGAGTCGGTGAACAGACCGGTGCTCTCGACGCAATGTTAGGCAAGATCGCCGACTTCTACGAAGACGAAGTCGACACCGCGATCGCCGACCTGCTCGCCATGATCGAACCCGTCCTGATCGCGTTCCTCGGTATAACGATCGGTTCGATCGTCGTCTCGATGTACTTGCCGCTGTTTACCCTCATCGGAAAACTCGCAAGCGGAACGAAGTAACAAGTAACTATTTACTTGAATGGGAAAGAGGCTGTCCGAAAGGGCAGCCTCTTTTGCTTCAAGCTCTGATGCAAAGCGTTCGACGAATCGCGCTTTGTATGGCGGTACGCGGAAGGCGACACTCTCCGCCCAACGCGGAAGATGCAACAGGCCTCGGCTCATTTTGTAGATCCAGGGCCGACTACTTGACCGGCGTCTGGATGGTATTGACGCCTGTGTTGCTATTAGCGGGCGGTTCCTCGCGAGTCTCCGTGCCACTACAGAAGCCTTGTACCTGCGCGATCATCTGCTTTGACATCCCAAGAGTCAGATTATTCCTCGAAATATCGCAGAAAATCGATTGCCACGCTTTTTCCTTTTCCGCAGTATCGCCTGGCGGTTTATTCACCGCATCGGTCGCTGGTTTGAGAATGTCCTTCCTATTATTGAGAAGCTTGTTTATTGCTTCCAGGTTGTGCCATCCCGGAAATGCCGCATAGGCATCTCCGAAAGCCTTCAGAGCTCCAGGAAAGTCTTTGCTAAGCAGAGCCGCGAACGCCTTGTTTTCCAACTCGACTATTGGCGAAGTATTTTCTTGGATGCTCGCTGCCGTGATCTTTGAAATATCTCCTGGTGAGATCTTATCCTCGGCGTAGTAATAACCCATGATAGTGCCCAAGATCCCAACGAACACCATGAGGATGTCTTTCCCGAAAGTAAACCGCTCTTTGAAATCGTCACCCGCGCTGCCCGTGATCACATAAAGTACCAAGATCAGAGCTATCGCGACGGTTACGATTGCTACGGAGAAAGTTATCAAGCCCCGAGCCGTTCCGGACGAGCTCAGGAAGTTCGAAGACGCGTCGCTGCCATTACCGGAGCTGTAAACGATCCATCCGATGAAAAAAATCGCTATGATACCGATAACAATTCCGGCAA
>DATEOJ010000055.1:0-3047 GCA_035274235.1 Pyrinomonadaceae bacterium | reverse complement strand
AAGCTCGAGGTCGGCGGCAAGTCGTACAAGTTCGCTGACGATTTCGTTGCAACGACGAGTGCGCAAAAGGCGGACGTCGCTCTTGATGCCGAACTCGTTTTCGCTGGCTACGGCGTCGATGCACCGAACTTTAATTGGAACGATTACAGCGGTGATCCTAACGATTATCGCGGAAAGGTCCTGATGATCATGGTCAATGATCCGCCTGCGACCGAGTCAGAGCCGAATCTGTTCGGCAACAAAGCACTCACGTACTACGGACGTTGGACCTACAAATACGAAGAAGCCGCGCGACGCGGTGCAGCGGGAGTGATCTTGATCCACACGACTGACTCGGCGGGTTACGGTTGGAACGTAGTTCGCTCGTCGAACGGAAGCTGGCGCTATGAAGTGTTGCGTGGAACGGGTGACAAGACTCCTTTTCTTAACATGAAGTCGTGGGTGACTGAGGACACTGCGAAGGACATCATGAAGACCGCGAAGCTCGATCTTGATGATCTTCGCGCAAAGGCCCGTGTTCGCGGTTTCAAACCGGTGAAGACCGGGCTCAAGGTGAAACTAAATCTGAAGAGCGAGGTGAAGTCGTCCGATGCACCGAACGTGGTCGGCATCGTCGAGGGAAGCGACGCTAAGTTGAAGAGTGAGTACGTCGTCTACACTGCTCACTACGACCATCTCGGTATCGGTGAAGCGGACGCACGTGGCGACAAGATCTACAACGGCGCGTATGACAATGCGTCCGGTGTTGCGACGGTGATCGGTCTCGGCGAGGCGTTCGCGAAGATGCCGGTGAAGGAGCGTCCGAAGCGTTCGATAATGTTTATCCTCCCGACCGCGGAGGAACAAGGTCTGCTCGGAGCGGAGTATTACTCGCTGCATCCTCTCGTTCCTCTAAATAAGACGGCTGGAAACATCAACATCGACGGCGTGAACTTTTTTGGGAAGACGAAAGACTTCTCCGCACTTGGTGCCGAGCGTTCGTCGATCGAGTCGGTCGTCAACGAAGCGGCACGCGAACGTAACCTGACGGTCGAGGGTGACATGCGTCCGGAGCAAGGCTTCTTTTTCCGCTCGGACCATTTTCCGTTTGCGCGTGTCGGTGTGCCGTCGATGTCGCTGCGCCATGGCGACGATTTCGTTACGCCTTTGAAAGGCGAGACGCTCGCGTTCTTCAAGGACTACACGGCGAAGTACTATCATCAGGCATCGGATGAGTACCACGATTGGTGGGACGCATCGGCGATGGTCCAGGAAGCCGAACTTGCACTAGCAATCGGTATCAAGCTTGCGAACATGAACGCGATGCCCAGGTTCAAGGACTCCGATGAGTTTGCGGCCGCGGATAAGGCGAGGTTTAGATAGAGGGCTACCGCGCCAAGCAGAGGTCAATAACAGGTCCGGAAGGGCAGCTTGCTCCCGCTTTCACCATCCCGAACCCAGGAAAAATCCAGGAGCTCGGGATACTGCAAGCGGGAGCAAGCTGCCCTTCCGGACTTGTGAATGTTGCCAGCGCCTTAGGTTTGCCCGCTAAGCACCTTCTAGCGCATTCTCCCTTAACACGCTAAACTTTAACTTTTTCGATGCAGACGTTTTACATCACAACTCCGATCTATTACGCCAACAGCTTGCCGCATCTGGGGCATCTCTATACGACGATCGTCGCCGATGCCATCCATCGTTATAAGAAGCAGCGTGGGATGGATGTCTACTTTCTGACCGGTACCGACGAGCACGGGATCAACATTCAGAGAGCTGCTGAGCGCGAAGGACGCACGACGCAGGAGCAGGCGGACTACATCTCCGGCGAGTTGAAGCGAATGTTCGCCGACTTCGGACTGAGTACCGAGAACGGCGGTTACGACATCTTTATGCGGACGACCGAGCCCTTTCATTACGCCGGTGTTCAGCATTTATGGCGCGAGATCGCAAAGAACAAATCGCCGAAAGGAAACGACAACATCTACAAGGGATTCTACGAGGGCTGGTTTTGCGCTCCTTGTGCGGCGTTCAAGTCGGAGGACGAATACACCGTCCCCGATGGCTCCGACATCCCGCTCTGTTTGATCCACGAGCGACCGCTGGATCGAGTCTCGGAAGAGAGTTACTTCTTCCGTCTGTCAGACTACGGCGACACGTTGCTCGAGATCATCGAGAAAGATCCGCTGCGGATCCGCCCCGATGCACGACGCAACGAAGTTATCGCGTTTATCAAACGCGGTCTTCAGGATCTTTCGATCAGCCGTCTGAAAACTTCGGTCGCGTGGGGCATCCCGGTTCCCGATGACGAAGATCACGTGATGTACGTCTGGCTCGACGCGTTGTCGAACTACATCACGGCGCTTGGCTATGGCAACGACGAGCGTCACGGCATCGAGAAGTTCTGGCCGGCGATGCATCTGGTCGGGAAAGACATCCTTCGCTTTCACACGATCTACTGGTGGTCGTTCCTCCTTGCAGCCGGACTCGAGTTGCCGCGGGCGGTCTATGCACACGGCATGTGGCTCGACGCCGACGGTCGCAAGATGGGCAAGACGCTCGGCAATGTCATCGAAGTTGATGTTCTACATGAACACTTTCAGGTCGATGCGGTTCGCTATTTCGTTCTGCGCGAGATGGTGTTCGGACAGGATGGGAAGTTTGGTTACGAATCCCTGATCGATCGAGCGAACTCGGATCTCGCGAGCGGTCTCGGTAACCTCGCGGCGAGAACGTTCTCGATGGTCGCGAAATATCGCGACGGGTTGATCCCGAGCGGAAATATTTCGGAAGAGAGTTACCCCAACGCACGGACCACCGGTCTTGATCCGGATGGTGGCGAGATCGTCTCGTTCATCGAGCAGGCCCGCGACGAATTCATCCGTCGGTTCGACAATTTTGAGTTCAGTCAGGCGCTTGAAACTCTCTGGTCGGTGATCGCGAAGATCGACAAGATGATCACCGATACAAAGCCGTGGGTTCTCGCGAACGACGAGAGCCAGTCGGAGACATTGAACGCGGTCCTGTATCGCGCGGCTGAGACGCTTCGCTGGCTGAGCGTGATGGTGTAT
>DATEOJ010000054.1:0-3380 GCA_035274235.1 Pyrinomonadaceae bacterium | reverse complement strand
TCGACACCGCTCGCGATGGTCGCACGGTCTCGTGTTCGGGACGATCTTGCGAGTGATCTACTTCATGGGTGTGCTGACCTGCGCGGCCTTCGCCCTCGCGTATCTCTACGGGGCGTACGCCGGCGGCAGGCTACCCGGCATTTCGGATCTCTCGAGCGTCTGGGCGCAGGTTCGCGTCTACTCGGAGTCCTTGCTCGGCGAGTACGGGATAGTCGCTTTGTTCGTGGGGATGTGGCTCGGCGCCGCGAGTCACACGATCACTGACATCGCGGGGACGTATGTGAAGACGGGGAGGGCGCGGTTGTGATCATGGCGGGGGAGAAGGGGAGACAGGGAGAAGGGGAGAAGGGGAGAGAGGGAGAAATACTATCTCCCTGTCTCCCTGTCTCCCTGTCTCCCCTTCTTATTTCCCGGCGCGTATCTGCGACAGTCTCATCGCCTGGCGACGCACTGCGTCGGAGACGTTTCGATTCTTGGAAAGCGCGTTGAGATCTTTTAGTTGAAGTCGGGCGAGGATGTTCAGGACATTCGCGATCGGTGTGCGAGGGTTGCGTGCGAGATTGTGAACGATCGAGTAGCAACGCGACCACTGACGACTTGCTGCGATAGTTCTCAAGATGTCTTCGGTGATCGTCCGCATCGCCGCGATCTTCTCGACCTCTTGCTCAGTGATGCGCGGATTTCCCATGACGGCCTGTGCAACGATACGGTTCGGATCGCGGATGAGGATATTGCGGGCCTCTCGGTCACCTTTCATGGCGAGCTTCGTGCGGTCCTTCATACCCATCTTCATGATGCGGTGAATCGTTGATATCCGTTCGCTCGGAAGATCCATGTCCTCGGACCTGAACTCGCCCAGGATCTTGTTGACGATGGATTCGCGCTGCTCCGACGTCTCTTCGTAAATTTCTTCGAGGTATTCGAGAGCAAGCCACGCATCGTCGGTTTCGCTGTCCGGGATGACGATGTGCTCGGCAAGAAACGCGGCGTCGTCGAGCGAGATATCTCCGTTCTCGAGATCTATGCTCTCGACAAACTCCGCAGCCGCTTCCTTACCCTGTGCACGTAACTCATCGGCGACCTGTTGCTGACCGCGTTCTTTCTCAAAAAACTCCCGCCTCGTTTCGGAGACGCGTCGATCTGCTTCCGACGAACGGCTCGGGTTTTTTAGTAGAGCGTCGATTACAGCCGGCGACTGGATGAGCAACTGCTGATTAAGCGAGATCGCGTCAAGCAGTTCGACGTTCTTTGTCTCGCCCGCGACCTTTACGATCGTCGTGATCGGCGTACGCTCGTTCGTGACGATCGACTCCAGCACCTTTCGGGGCAGCTCACCGACCGTCGCCAAAAAATTCAATACATGAACGGGAGTCTTCCCGGACTTGACGACGCTATTGAGCATCTCGGTGTCATGCGTCCGGATGGTCTTTTTTGCGTGATCGGCGAGCTCGGTATCGTCCGACGTCGCGAAGGCGACAAGGACCTCGAGCATGTCGTGATCGGGCAGCGGGAGTATCCCGCGGGCCGCCGCGAGCCTCGCCGGGCGCGGAGCGGTGCCGTGTATGACAGCCTTAACAACCGGATTGTCGGATTCAACGGTAAAGCTCATGAACAGAAGGGATGGGAAGCGTGAACTAGTAGTTAATTAAAGGGCGACGACTGAGGCTAGCCGTCGAAAACTATCTTAACACAGCCGCTAAGCCTCTTGACGAAGAGTTTTCCGTGACCTAACGTAGAGCATTATACCGACTTAGGATCTTCGAATTGATACCTTATTCTCACTCGCAATGATCAATAAAGAACTACAGCACTCAATCTCGGACAAGAGCGCCACGATCGGCGTCATAGGACTCGGCTATGTCGGGCTGCCCCTGATTGTGGAATTCGCACTAAAGGGCTTTCGGGGAATTGGATTTGAAGTCGATGAAAAGAAGGCGACGGACATCAACGGTGGCCGTTCATATATCGTCGATGTGCCGGACGAGAACGTCCGGAAATGCATAGGCGACGGGAAGCTCTCGGCGACTACGGATTTCAGCAAGCTCGCCGAATGCGACGTGATCGTCATCTGCGTTCCGACGCCGCTCCGGAAGACGAAAGATCCGGACATGTCTTACATCATCGCCGCGGGTGAACAGATCCAGAACTACATGCGTCGCGGCCAGCTCATCATCCTCGAATCGACGACGTACCCGGGAACGACCGACGAAGTTCTGTTGCCGATGTTCGAGGAGAAGGGATTCAAGCTCGACGAAGATTTTTTACTGGCGTTCTCGCCGGAGCGAGTCGATCCGGGCAATCCGCAATTTCAAACGCACAACATACCGAAGGTCGTCGGCGGTGTGACAAAAGATTCGACCGACATCGCCGCGATGTTGTACGGACAGATCGTCGATCAGGTGCATCCCGTATCATCGGCCCGTGTTGCTGAGGCGTGCAAGCTTTGGGAGAACACATTCCGAGCGATCAACATCGGAATGGCGAACGAAATGGCGCGTCTGTGTAATGCACTCGGTATCGACACATGGGAAGTCGTGCGTGCGGCGGCGACGAAGCCGTTCGGGTTCATGGCGTTCTATCCGGGACCAGGCATCGGAGGTCACTGCATCCCGCTCGATCCGCATTACCTGTCGTGGAAAGCGCGGCAGCATGGATTCGATTCTCAGTTCATCTCGCTTGCCGAGCAGGTTAACTCCGGTATGCCGGCGTATGTCGTGAAGCTTGTATCGACGGCGCTCAACAACGTGCGGAAAGCTGTGAACGGTTCGAAGATCCTCGTGCTTGGCGTCGCGTATAAAAAAGATATCGACGACATGCGCGAGTCGCCGGCGTTATCGATCATCGACCTTCTTCGCGCACGCGGTGCCGACGTTTTCTATCACGATCCGTTCGTACCTGAGATCACATTCGATCACGCCTACACCATCGGTGACGGCGAACCGCTTCGTAATAACGAGCTGACTGATTCATTGGTCAGCGATGCCGACTGCGTGATCATCTGCACCGAACACTCGGGGATCGACTATCACGATATCTGCGACAAGGCGAAGTTGATCGTAGATACGCGGAATGCGCTGAACGAGGCAGTGAGGAATGGAAGTAAAGCGACCATTGTAAGACTGTAAGTAAAAGTAGAAAGTAAAAAGTAGAAAGTAAAAAGTAAGTGGTGGCCCGATCAATTCGAACTGGGCCACCATTAACTTTTTACTTTCTACTTTTTACTTTTTTCCTTCCGATGTCTTCTCCATCGGATACCCCGCCTGGATCCAGGCACTCGTTCCGCCTAAGAGAGCGTACGCATTATCGAATCCTCGTTTTTGTAGTTCAGATACCAAACTGGCACTGGAGTGTTCGTTTCCTCAGGAACAGTAGGCAATTAT
>DATEOJ010000053.1:0-2769 GCA_035274235.1 Pyrinomonadaceae bacterium | reverse complement strand
TTTCTTTACGCGGCGAAGTTACAACGTATTGAGCGGCAGATCCATCACTACGGTTCGGGTCTGAATGCGATTCCAGTTCTCAGCGAATATCGTTCGCATCCCGACGACGAATATCTTCTACGTGTCGGTTATGCCGGCGGTAGTGCGGCGCTGACGAACATCGACCGCGAAGGATTCGCGTCCGCGGCGTTTCATTCGTATCCCGACACGCTTCGCTGGGACGCGTACAGCGGCGACTACGGGATGAACTTCTTCGGGTATGCGATCAACGCGGCCACGTACATCGCGGACATGAAGGACTTTGGTTGGCAGGCGTTTGGTGGGAATATCATCATCGACAAGGGAACAGTGAGAGTAGAGCCGCACGACGCAATGGGTCGGAGAATCTATATTGCGCCCTTCGGATTGTGGCTAACTCTGGATGAAGGATCGTTCCCGACAATCTACATCTCGCCGAAGAAGCGAACTGTGACTTTGTACTTCGACGAGGGACCGCAGAGTAGTGTGGTTAGACTAAGGGTCGAGCAGACAGCGAATGTCGTTGGAGTCTTTAAGCCCGTCGCCAATTTTGCGACGGAGCGTGGCGCTTATGTCATCCCGACGGACAGCTTCGAGAACGTCGTAACATTAAGTGTGCAGAAATAACCTGAAGAGGTTAGTGTGATTTCGTGTTAGTTCGTGGTTCCAGTCTTATACACTGAAGAACTGGAACCACGAACGCACACGAAGGCACACGAAAAAGACGTGGACAGGCAGTACCGCCCGCGTTAGCCGGTGGTCGAGACTAAGCCGTACGGCATGTCTGTGTATTCCGTGACTTCTGTATATTCTGAGGTTCGAAACCACGGAACACACAGAACAAACGGAAAGACGTTGACGACGATAAAACAATGAGCAGAATAGATCGAAGACAATTCCTCCAGTTTGGTATCGCCGGCGCGCTAACACTCGGGGTGCCGCTCGACCTGCTCGCGCAGCAACCGCGCTCGTCGAAAACCGCGCAGCCGTTCCCGCTCGAACGCGTCCGACTGACGCCGTCGATGTATCTCGATTCGGTAAGCGCGAACATCCGCTACTTGCACAAACTCGAACCCGATCGCTTCCTTCACAACTTTCGCGTTCACGCGGGTCTGAAACCTAAAGGTGAAGTGTATGGCGGCTGGGAAAATGACACGATCGCCGGTCACTGTCTCGGTCATTATCTGACCGCGTGTTCGCTCATTCACGCACACACCGGCGACGAGGAATGTAAGCGACGTGTCGATTACATCGTTAGGGAGCTCGCCGAATGTCAGGCAAAAGCTGCGGACGGTTACGTCGCAGGCTTCACGCGTCGGAAGGATAAAACGATCGAGAACGGCCGTGTCATTTTCGAGGAGATCAAAGCCGGGGAGATCCGCTCCGCCGGTTTCGATCTCAACGGTTGTTGGGTTCCGTTCTATAACTGGCATAAGCTTTTCGCCGGTTTGCTCGATGCCGACGCGCATTGCGGTAACAAACAAGCGATCGAAGTCGCGGTGAAGCTCGCCGGATTTATCGACGGCGTGTTCGCAAAACTCAACGACGACCAAGTCGAGAAGATGCTCAACTGTGAACACGGCGGGATCAACGAATCGATGGCCGAGCTGTACGTTCGCACAAACGACAAGCGTTGGCTCGCTCTCGCCGAACGGATCAGACACAAGCGTACGCTCGGTCCGATGTTCGCGGAGAAAGACGAACTTCCCAACATCCACGCGAACACACAGATCCCAAAAGTGATCGGTCTCGCGCGGTTGTTCGAGATCACTCATAAACCGGAGTATTCGACCGCGGCGAATTTCTTTTGGAAGACAGTGACGACGAAATACTCCTACGTCATCGGCGGCAACTCCGACCGCGAATATTTCCAGCAGCCGAACACGATCTCGAAATACATCACCGAGCAGACATGCGAATCGTGCAACACGTACAACATGCTCAAGCTCACACGGCATTTGTATTCGTGGAACGCACAGGCCGCTTTCTTCGACTACTACGAGCGGGCACATCTCAATCACATGATGTCGCACCAGAATCCGCGGACCGGGATGTTCGCATACATGATCCCGCTGATGTCAGGGACGTCCCGTGAGTTCTCGTCGGAGTTCAACGACTTCTGGTGCTGCGTCGGATCGGGGATGGAGAGTCATTCGAAACACGGCGAGTCGGTTTACTGGCGGAACGGCGACAACTTGATCGTGAATCTGTTTATACCCTCGACGCTCGACTGGAAAGAGCAAAACGCGAAGCTTGAACTGGCGACAGCATATCCGATTGACGATGAGGTCACCCTCAAGATCTCAAGCATCGCGAAACCTACCGATCTCGCGATCTCGATGCGCATTCCAGATTGGTGTGATAAAGTGTCCGTGAAGATCAACGGCAGAGCGACAAAGATCGTTCGTGACGGTGGTTATGCAACCATCCGTCGTAAATGGAAAACCGGCGATGGCGTAACGCTAACGCTGCCCATGAAACCGCGGATCGAACCGACGAACGACGACCCGAACGTCATCGCGTTGATGTACGGACCGATGGTCCTCGCGGCCGATCTTGGTGATGCGAAGGAAAAGTTCGAAGGCGTCGCGCCGGCACTAGTCGGTTCGGATATTCTCGGAGCTCTTCAGGCGGATAAGCCCGGGACGTTCGCGACGAAAGGTATCGGACGTCCGACCGATCTGACGATCCGCCCGTTCTTCTCACAATGGGAACGTCGGACCGCGGTTTACTTTAAGAAGTTTACCGACG
>DATEOJ010000052.1:0-6535 GCA_035274235.1 Pyrinomonadaceae bacterium | reverse complement strand
ATCTATGGTGAGGTGGCGTCGGGCGTTAAGGTCTCGATAAGTGTGTTCAAGAAATTCCATGCGATCAAGAACCGGCAGTCCCCGATAGTGCCTTTCCTGGCGGACGTTGCACAGCCCGCGAACGGCGGCGGTGTGATCACTCGGATGCTTACTTCGGGCGAGGGGGTCGACGTTTTGTCGGGGACACTTGTCCACACAGTTCCAACTCGCGTGACAAAGGCGCCGATCTTCACCGATTTTGACAAGCTATTGCTCGATCGTTTTACTGCGGACGAGAAAGCAGAGCAAGCTGCTGATCCGAATCATAAACGGATCCACAAAGGCCGGGCCCGGCTCACTCCTCTTAACCAGATCAACTGGGACAAGGCGACTGTCTATCAGGCAGCGACGATCGCTCACGGCCATCTGCTTCACTTCAAGCAGCAATGGCTGCCGGATGGTTATTCGATCGGCGATCTACTCTATTCGCTTCCGCTGGCCCCCGGTCAGAAGAAACAGATCGCAGTTCTTGATTGGGAACGGCGCGAGAGCGCGGCAAATTCGCAGTCGCTTGATTACGAGGAGAGTTTAAATAATTCGCTCGTCCGAGATCGCGACATAAGCGAGGTCGTGAGTGCGACGCTCGATGAGAATCTCTCCGGGACTTCGACGGCAAAGACCGGTTCGATCGCGGGAGGTTTCGGGGCGGGAGCACTCGGTATGATCTCCGGCGTCGCGTTCGGCTCCGTTCTTGGGATCAGCGGCGGTACCAGCAAAGCGACATCGACGGCGTCGCAGACGAGCCATCGCGACAGTACCGCTAGCAGCTTGCAGTCAATTCGCGACCGAACGCAGCAGGCGGCTAGTGCGGTCCGATCACAGCGCTCGACGGTCATCCAAACGGTCAGTCAAGGCGAACGAGTTCAAGCGACGTCGGAATCGATCGCGAACTATAACCACTGTCACGCGATCACGATCCAGTACTTTGAAGTTGTCCGGCACTTCGCGATCCAGAATCGGTTCGTCGGTGCACAGGAGTGTCTCTTCATTCCGCTTCAGATCTCGAACTTCGATATCGAGAAAGCTCTGCGTTGGCGGAACACGCTGGAGCGCCGTTTACGGATACCAAAACTTCGCAGCGCGTTCGCAGCGCTCGAGCGGATACAGAACGAGCGAGAGAGTGCGGCCGAGAATTACTACGACAGCATCGGCTTCCCGCGAAATCGTT
The DNA here is from genome assembly GCA_035274235.1 of Pyrinomonadaceae bacterium. GTDB lineage: Bacteria > Acidobacteriota > Blastocatellia > Pyrinomonadales > Pyrinomonadaceae > OLB17. The sequence continues at coordinate 5,328 of DATEOJ010000052.1, read as the reverse complement.
ACGCAGAGCAACAGATCCTCAACTTTCAGGGCGAACTTTTCATCGAGTTCTATTTCTTCAACACCAAGGACACGATCGACGACGCTCTGATCCTGTTCTTTAAGAGATTCTTCAAACTCGATCTGAACGAGTACAAGGATCGCAAACTTACGGACGCCGAACTCTCGCGAATCGTAGGGCCGAGAACTATCGAGCTTCTAATGGACGCGATGGTGATCGAGACGCAGGGCGGTCAGAGCTTAAACCTCGATGTCACTCTGCTGACGCCATTCCGACAGAACGCTCGTTTGCAGGTTTCGTTACGACAGGAGACTCCGGTTTCCATCGCACGCGAAGCGATAACCGGTGTTCGGATCCGGCTGGATGAGAACAAAGTGAAGGCCGACGATGCTACGGACATAAAGCAGTTCTCGGACAAATACATGAAGATCCTCGTACGGTCCGGCAACCTGCGCTACAACACGAGCAGTTACTCTGAATCGCTCTTCAACACGCGAATCGATAACGATCTTTTTGTTGGAGTCGATTCGGTGTTCATCCCGACACCTCTAAACGGTTTCGAGCTTCGCAACCCACGTGGCGAAGACGTCGATGCCGCGAACAACTTGATTCATCACCTCAACGAGAATCTCGAGTACTACCACAAATGTCTCTGGTTCGACATGACACCGGAACGCCGGTACATGTTGCTCGACGGCATTGTGGCCCCGGGTAAAGCGAACGGTCGAAGCGTGGCTTCGGTGGTCGAGAACCGGATCGTCGGTGTGGCGGGTAACAGTCTGATCATGCCGGTCGCACCGGGGTTTCAGCTCGATCCGTCGATCGACGATTCGATCGACCTCTTCGCACGTTACTACAACGAGGATTCCGACCCGGGCCGAGTCTCGCTTCCGACGAAGGGCGTCTACGCTGAAGCCGTTATCGGAAAGTGCAATTCCTGTGAAGAGAAGGACGAGGGTCGCTTCTGGAGATGGGAAGAGTCGCCGATACCGGACAGCCCGAACACGCAGATCAATCCGCTTAACACGGACACGCGTCGCAGCGATCCGGGTAACCTCGAAGCGAAGGACTTCCCGACGCCGATCGTTAACGTACAGAATGCTCCGGCCGCTCCGGATCCAACGGGTCTTCAAACCATGTTGGCTCTAATCGGTAAAGGCGATTCGTTCCGAGATGTGACGGGGTTGAGTGAGAATCAGAAGAACGCGATCGCGGCGTTCCAGTCGTCACTACAATCCGCGCAGGCCTTCGGAAAGGAGGCTGCGGACCTCGCAAAGACAGCCGCGATGATCGACGTCATAAAAGACGCGCAGAAGAGCGGCACGATCACGAAAGACGAAGCGAAGGACAAGGCGGGTAAGGCGATCGACTCCGGTATCCCGCCGAGCCCCGAGCAGAAACTCGCGCAGGTGAAGGAGCAGGTCGCATTGATCAACGACCTTCAGCAGCGTGGCCTATTACCCGCGAAGGACGCGCAGAACGCGATCAATAAGATCGTCGGCGGTCTGACGGGAGATGCGAACGGCAAGATCCTCGAGAGGAATAACTTCAGCGACATCGTGGACAAGGTCGACAATTCTTCGATAACCGGTCTCAACGCAAAGAAGACACCGGACGGTCAGGAAGAACTGAGTATCACGAAGGAGAACCAGGCACCCGGTGTTGCACCGGCGTCAAACATAGTCGCAACGCCCCAAGACCGGACATTCAATCCCCCCTTCGGTTTGGGCATAACGCAACTGCGTCCGGCAGCGGGCCTGATAACCGCGACCAACCAGTTCCATTGGCTTCTTGATGAAGGAGCGGTGCGAACCGGAACATCGAATGTCTCCATCGGACGTGCACGTGTCGATCCGGCTACAGGCAACGTGAATCTAACACCCGCTGATTTCTCAAACGATTCGAGCGTCCATGTCCTCGCACGAAAGCCCGGGATATTCACGGCGGCGCTATTCGTGAGAGATACGACCAGCGGTAACATCCGTTCGGCCGGTTCGACCGAGATCGGCATTCCACAGTTCGTTGAGATCACAGAGCCGACAGCGGCGTATACGGTCGACGCGGCCCAGCCGCACTACGCCGGCATCACGGATCCACATCTGTTTAGCACAGTACTGAACCGCGTGTTCCTTGCGAACCGACGAGAGGAGGTTCTAAGGAAGACACGGGCAGTTTGCGAAAACCTGCTGCGGACCGTGAACGTGCGGATGATCTGGAATGTCCAACTGCCCGACACGACCTTTATGGACGATAAGGCGTTCATGCTTTCGTTCCAGACCGACAACATTCCGAACTTCGAAAGAGATTTCGTAAGTAAGGTTCAGTTGAAGGGTTATCCGCCGAGCTTTGGCGTTTACGGCGTGACATCGAATACGTCGATACACGTTCACAACGAAATAACCGAGATGTTCCCGGGTATGATGGACCTGCCTCGAAACCCGATATTCAACTCGCCCAACTCGCAAGTCGAGTTTCGAATCCAGCAGATACTGCGCGAACTCGATCGGTTGAATGGATTGCTGACAGCGAATCCGAACGATCAGCCGACGCAGAACGAATTCAATCGAGTGCTAAACCTGTGGGTCGAAGTGTTCTCGCGAATGCTGGGTCACTCGATGTCGCATGAGATCTGTCACTCGCTTCTCGGCCAGAGCGGCGGTCTAACCTCTGACGGACATTCGCCGGCAAACTCGCCGAATCTGTTGTCCCGATTCCCGGCAAATTTGCCGGATGCAACCGGTATCCAGATAACAGATCCCGGAACGTTCCCCGCCGCGGGCTCATTCAGCGTCGGGCTATTCACAAACCTGCGACAGTTTGTTGCGAACATCGACAACAATCTGAAGCGGCAGCTCGACGTTCTATACGCGGTTCCTCCGACACCGCCGTTTGATCGATAGTTACGTCGAACGCAAATAAAAAGGCGAGGCCGTTTGGCCTCGCCTTTTCTATTTCAGTGACGCTTATGCTACGTCTGCATCGACGCAAGGAATTCAGCGTTCGTCTTCGTCTTACCAAGACGTTCAAGAACGACTTCCATCTGCTCGACTGGTGACAGCGGATTGAGCACACGCCGCATGACCCAGATGCGATTGAGGTCTTCTTTACTGATAAGCAATTCTTCCTTACGGGTACCCGACCGTTGAAGATCGATCGCCGGGAAAAGACGCTTGTCGCTGAGCCGACGGTCAAGATGAATTTCCGAGTTACCGGTTCCCTTGAACTCTTCGAAGATAACGTCGTCCATACGCGAACCGGTGTCGATCAAAGCCGTCGCGATGATCGTCAGCGAACCGCCTTCCTCAATGTTTCGCGCCGCACCGAAGAAACGCTTCGGACGCTGCAGTGCGTTGGAGTCGATACCACCAGACAGGATCTTACCCGATGGCGGAACGACTGCGTTGTGTGCACGTGCGAGACGCGTGATCGAGTCGAGAAGAATGACTACGTCGCGTTTGTGCTCGACGAGTCGTTTCGCTTTTTCGATAACCATGTCCGCGACCTGAACGTGTCGGGTCGGCGGCTCATCGAATGTCGACGAAATGACCTCGCCCTTAACCGAACGCTGCATGTCCGTGACTTCTTCCGGACGCTCGTCGATGAGGAGAACGATCAGCGTTGTCTCGGGATGGTTCTCCGTGATCGAGTTTGCGATCGTCTGGAGAAGCATCGTCTTACCGGTCCTCGGCGGAGCGACGATCAACGCGCGTTGACCTTTACCGACAGGTGTGACGAGATCGATAACGCGGGCGGCGATATTATCCGTCCCGACTTCCATCTTGAGCTGCTCGTCCGGATAAAGCGGCGTCAGGTTATCGAAGAATACTTTTTCGCGTGACTGTTCCGGAGCTTCGAAGTTGATCGCCTCGACCTTGATAAGCGCGAAGTAACGCTCGCCTTCTTTTGGCGGACGGATCTGACCCGAAACTGTGTCACCGGTGCGAAGATCGAACTTGCGGATCTGCGACGGACTTACGTAGATATCGTCAGGACCGGGGAGATAGTTGTATTCAGGTGCACGGAGAAATCCGAAACCGTCGGGCAGTGTCTCAAGGACACCCTCTGAGAAGATAAGACCGCTCTTTTCGGTCTGGGCCGCAAGCACCTTAAAGATAAGTTCCTGCTTTCGAAGACCAGTCGCTCCTTCTATGCCCATCTCCTTTGCGATATGCGTCAACTCGCTGATCGACATATCTTTCAAGTCGGAGATATTGAGAAGTTCGGATCCGCCCGTGCCGCCATTCGACGGCTTACCGTCAGAGCTAGCTTCGGGCTCCTGTCCGTTTACAGCTTCCTCGCCGTCCGGGACATTGTCGTCGGCCTTCGCCGACCGTGTCCTGCCGCGTGGTGTAGTTTTTGTGGTTGCCATTGTTTTTTCCGTTTGATTTGGAATATGCAGCGTCACGACGACGCTCTGAGGTCTTGATTGTTCAAAGATTTAAGCCTTCAAAATGCTTTGAGATCAAAGGTGGAGAAAATAAGTATGGATCAGCCTGAGTATAAAAATGCGCCTTGAGAAGCCTCAAGAAACCCTCGAGTTTTAGGGATAGGTAATTATTACAATATAAAAAGGAATAAAGCAACTGAATTTTCGGAGTTTTGTCTAGCTGATTACACCGGTTCGCTGGTTCATAGAACGTTCGATCGCCGACCATACAGCGTCTTTCCCTTTCCCGGTTTGAGACGAGTACGGAAGCACTTCGCTGGTCGACAGATCCTGCTTGATCTTACGCATCTTCTTACTAAATTCGTTCGCTGAAAGCTTGTCGGATTTGGTTGCGACAACCAGATGTTCGAGCTTGTGAAAAACGAGCCACTCGTTGAGCTGAAGATCCAACTTAGTCGGGTCATGGCGTGAATCGACGAGCTGGATACACAACGCGAGTTCGGGTCGTTCTGATAGATAATCCTCCGCCATCGTTCCCCAATCTGCACGCATCGTTTTCGAGACTTTTGCAAAACCGTAACCGGGGAGGTCGACGAAGTAAAAACTGTCGTTGATGAGAAAGTAGTTGATGCTCTGCGTTCGACCGGGAGTGTTCGACGTGCGTGCAAGACTCCGTCTCTGAAGGAGCGAGTTTAGAAGCGACGACTTGCCGACATTCGAGCGTCCGAGAAACGCGATCTCCGGTCGACCGTCCCGAGGCCAGTCCTTTCGCGCAAACGCGCTCTTTATAAATTCCGCACTAACAACCTTCATCGCTTTAACGAATTATAGGACCGAAGTTCTATCTCTGAAAAGAGAGCCCGATCTTTCGAACGAAAGATCGGGCTCGATTCGCACGGAGATCACCAAAGGTAAGTTCCCTCTACTTCCCCTCTAGACCG
>DATEOJ010000051.1:0-7007 GCA_035274235.1 Pyrinomonadaceae bacterium | reverse complement strand
CTAACGCGGCGCTCTCGGTAGAAAACGTAGCCGTGGGCCGAAGCGACCCACGGCTAAATGCAGTTGGCCGCTACGCGGCAAAAACCAACCGTTGCTATAAGCCGTCCGGACATATCCGCACCCTCTGAGTTTGCACCATTGGGTCACGTCACCTTGCATCAAACGCAACCCGTCCGCCTATCACCGTCAGCCTCACATTTCCCTCTCGATCGATTCCAACAAAGTCCGCACGCTTGCCGACGGCGATCGAGCCACGGGAACTTTCGATGCCCAAAAGTTTCGCGGGGTTGAGCGATGTCATCTTGGTTACTTCAGACGGGGTGAAGCCGAGTGACTTCATTTGCAACGCTGCCTCGTGCATCGTTATTACTGAACCCGCGATGCTGCCCCGTTCGTTTTCCGTGCGGCCGTTGATGACGCTAATCTTCTCGCCCCATATTTCAAACTCACCATCGCCCAAGCCGGTCGGCGAAACCGAGTCGCTGATAAGCGTTATCTTTCGCGGTGACTTCAATCGGCAGGCGAACGCCAGCATCGTGGGGTGGACATGAACTCCGTCGGCAATGATATCGAACGTCACATCGGGATTTGTCAGAGCCCATCCGACGACGCCGAGATCGCGATGGTGCAGCCCTGTCATCGCGTTGAAGAAGTGTGTAAGGTGACGCACTCCCGCCTCGAATGCACCGTCGAGGACATCGGTACTCGCTTTCGTATGACCGATCGACGCGATCCAACCCTCGCGAATCAACTCGCGTGTTAGTTCGATACCGCCATCGACCTCAGGTGCGTACGTCGTCATGTGAACGCCGTTTTTCAATCGCGGCAAAGATGCGAGTTCGGTCCCGCTAAAAGTCTTGAAATACTGCGGCCTCAGCGCACCGCACATTTTCTCGCTCGCAAACACACCTTCGTAGTGAACACCTACAGCCTGAGCGATCGGCTCTTCCGTTTGGATCTCCATCAAGCGATCTATCTCGCCGATCACGCGCGCGTAGTTCTCGTCGCTATCCGGAACGAGGGTAGGAACCCATGCCGTCACTCCTTTACGCGCGAGAAACCGAGCGATCTCGACAAGACCGTCGACATCGGTCGCGTTCACATCCGCACCGACCGCACCGTGGATGTGAACGTCTATCGACCCGGGACAGATCCTCAGATCGGCACAATCGATTCCGTATGGCCCAGCAGTCGAGACGGATTTGACGGAGTCGATCCTCTCTCCCTCGACGACGATAGTGGCTCCGTCGACGAGCTCGTCTCCAACCAGCGCGACCGCGTTACTCAACGTCAATGACGACATGCTTCGGTATCTTAACAAACAAAAAAGCCCGCGTCCCTTTGTGAAAAGAAACGCGGGCTGGCGAAGAGGGACTTCAATTTACCAGAAGAACTTCACACCGAACTGGAACGTGCGAGGATCGCGTGTTCCGGTTACGGCACCGAAGTTAGCGGCCGTCACATTCGTGCTGACCGTTGTAAAGCTCGTCCAGTTAAATACGTTGAACGATTCCGCACGAAGCTGCAGACGCATGTCTTCCGAGAAGTTGAAATTCTTCGACATCACGAAGTCGACACGCTGCGTATTCGGGCCTTCAACAACACCGCGAGCCGCTGTTCCAACCACGGCCGGGATGCCGGTGTTCTGAGCGGTCGTCGGGTTCGGAGCGAAGCAACGATTCGGATTCAGAGGACCCGATGCTCCGGTGATAAACGTCGGCTGGAACCATTGCTGCTGGGTATGCGGTGCATTCGCGTTCGGATCGCAAAGGATGATCGGACGTGAACCAGCGATAAGAGCCGGGATCAAACCGAGACCGGCCGGATCGAAGTTCGAAGTCGTGACCGTCAGCGGCAGACCCGTCTGGAATGTCGCGATACCCTGGAACTGCCAACCACCAAGCAGCAAACCGGCAACGCCTTTCGTTCGGTTAAAGAACGGAAGGTCGTAAACCCAGTTCGCCGTCAGGATATGACGACGATCGAGAGCCGCACGGCCGTAGTCACCCTTGATGTCATAGGAGTTCTGGGGTGCGGTCGAACGGTCCGTCTGGTTGTCCGAAAGGTTCTTCGACCAGGTGTAAGCGACGTTGACCTGCGAGCTACCCGAGAAGCGATGCTGCCCGAACACCTGCAGACTGTGATAGTCGGAGTTGTACTTCGGCTGAACAATGTTGATCGAACGGAATCCGCGATACGGTCTGATCTGATCGAGGATGTTCGAGTTTGCTGCCGAGAGGAACGCAACACCGGCAACCTGGCAAGGAGCCGTCGGCGTAGTTGACGCACCAACTGCACAGCCGGTCGCTCCGCGTGAAATAGCGTAGCCTGGCTGAAGCTCGTTCAACTCGTATGCACCGATAAGGTTTGTTCCCTTCGAACCGTAGTATCCAACCGTGACCAGCGTATTGCTTGTCAGCTGTCGCTGAACGTCGAGCGACCAGTGCTGCATGTACGGTGTTTTCCATTCAGCCTCAAGTGCACGAACGTTCGGAGCGGTTGCAGCCGCGGCAGCCGTGCAGTTCCCGCCTGGTACGGGGTTCGCGATGTTGATACCAGTGACAGTACAAGTGATCTGATACGGCGGGTTCAGACCGATGTGCTGCAGCAAGGTTCCGTTAAGGACCTGATCGTGATAGATACCGTAGCCCATGCGAACCGCGGTCGAGCCATCCTTGAACGGATCCCACGCCAAACCGATACGCGGAGCAAAGTCGGTCTTCGGTGCATCGACAACAAACTTGCCATAAGGCGATGCGATCGGCGTGCAGTTAAAGTTTGACGGGCCGGTTTGATAGTTCTGTGCGTTCGCGATAATTCCGTTACAGAAGTTCTTGCCTGCGCCCGCGACACGGTTACCAGCACCGGTCACGAGCGGTGCCTGAGCCGGGTCAAACAGCTCCGGAACGAAGTTCGTGAGACGTCCGTTCTTGTCGTAGGGCGAACCAAAGAACGAGTAGCGGATTCCGGCGTAGATGGTTATGTTCGGACGGAACTTCCATTCGTCCTGTGCGAACGCTTCAAACGTCTTCTGGCGAAGATCGGCGGTGTAGTCAAACGCTGCCTGAGTGAACGTTGCGTTCGTTCCCATCAGGAAGTTTGCCCACGACTGCTGGATCGTGTTGCCGCCCGGGGCGATAGTAACTGCAGTCGCATTCGGCGTATTGAAGGCGCTGTATTGACCTTCGTTGACACCGGCGAGGGCGTTCTCATTCTTGCGATAGAGCGAGTAGATCGCACCGAACTTCATCGTGTGGTTACCTTTGATCCAGGTAACTGCACCGTTGAAGTTTTGCTTCCAGGAAAAGTTGTCGTACGGACCAAAGCTCTGAAGTCCGCTAAAGCCGGTACCCAACAATGTCGGAACGCGGTCACGTGTGACTTCGAAAGGAAGCGGAGGTGTTATCGGCGACTTCTCAAGAGAAAGGTAACCGACGTTGTGACTAAGGATCGCACCATAACCGAATGTGTAACCAGCTTCGATCACGAGGTTCGGTGTGACGACGTAGGTCGTATTGACCGTGTGCGTGCGTCCCGGCGAATCCGTGTCGGTGGTCGATACTTCCGGAAGTCCCGAACCGCTGGAGAAAAGTGCATTCGCATCCAGGGTCGGAATGGTGTCGCGCTGGAAGCGATAGTATGCCGACCAGTTCTTGGTAAAACTCGTGTCGAGCTTGAAGATCGACTGACGGAACTTCGACACGCCGCGCGTCGGGTAGATGAGACTGAAGCCGCCGTTGTTTGGCGTCGGAACGTTGTTCCAGATGTAGTTAAGATATTGTTGCGAGATCGGGTTGATCGACGCGAGCGTAGTGATCGACGCTCCTACCGGCAACACGACCGCACCGGCGTTGGTTGCAGGGTCGCAACCGCCCGTTCCAGCCCGAATACATATCGGAGCCGTAAAGACACCTGATTTCAAACCCGCCGTCGGAACGGTCGAGGTAAGCGACGGGTAACGAATGTCGTCGCGGTGTTCCTGCGAGAAGAAGAAGTAGGTCCGCTTCATTCGAGCGAATGGACCATCACCCGCTTCGTGGGTACCCATGTTAAAGAAGTACACCGGTCCGCCAACTGTGAAACCATAGTTGTTGTAACGGAACGGGGACTTCCTCGCTTTACCGTCTTCGTTGCGCCCGAGCGGAGCGTTCTGGTTGTTGAAATAAGAGTTCGCATTGAACGCGTCGTTCTTAACAAACTCAAACAGCACACCGTGGAACTTGTCGCCGCCGCTGCGGGTCACGATGTTCACCTGACCGCCGCCGCTACGACCGGACTCTGCCGGATAGAGCGAACGGAGGACCTTAAACTCACCGATCGAGTCGACGCTCGGGTAGGCCTGAATAGTTAGATTCGAACCGCGGTCGGTAATGTCAGCACCGTCTACGGTGAACGTGTTCTGACTCGAACGAGCACCGTTGACAGATATCTGAACTGTATTCGCCTGACCATCGGGATTCGTTGTTCCGACGTAAACCTGGTCCGAGAGATTGTTCGAGACGCCCGGTGCGAGTGTCAGAAGCTGAACGAAGTTTCGGTTATTGATCGGAAGCTCGCGAGCCTGATCACCGTTGATCGTTGTACCGACGGTCGGCGTGTTCAATTCAACCGCGACACGGTCGGCTTCGATCGTCACGATCTCCGCGACGTTACCAGCAACCAACTCGATCTCGACGTTACGACGCTGTCCGACGTCGACCTTAACGCTGGTGCTAATTGATTTCTTAAAATTCGGAGCTTCTACCGTAACCTGATAGACGCTTACCGGAATATTCGGGACGTTGAATTCGCCCTCCTCGTTCGTCGTTACCGTACGAACGACCTGGTTGCCTTTCGACTCATCGGATATCGTGACGGTCGCACCGGCTACAACGGCTCCGGCGGAATCCTTCACCGTACCAACGAGCGTTCCGTAGATCTCCTGTCCAATTGCGAAGCTGCTAAGGCATAGTGAGAATGCCAAAGCAACTAGAATCGAACTCCATGTATTTTTCCTCATCATAGTGTTCCTTCCTCTCCGAAAGTTAGAAAAACCTAAAAGTGCAGGTATAAGGATTGTTTAGGTTTTCGGAAGTTTATCCAATTTTTCGTTATCGCTCCCGACGCAGAAAATTGACTACCCTTGTCTAAATCCTTGAAATGAACAGGTTGTTACAAAGTGAATGCTTGAGAGACCGTTATAACTCGAAAACCTGCTACTTGTAAAGCAAGTACGGTGCCCTGCGTTTTTCGAAATCTGTAACGGAATTCTTCCACGCTTGCTCGATCGCTTCGGGCGATTCGCCGCGTTTCATCATGTCCAGAAAAACCGCGTTGACGAGTAGTCGGCCATATCGGTCGACCTGCCAGTCGGTCGGGTAGAGCTTCCTCAAAGCAGCCGCAATCTCGATGCCCGTCCGCAAGGACTGGAAGGTCCGTCGGTCGGTGACGATGATGTTGATGCCGCTGAGCTGCTCGTCCTTAAAGACCGATGTGTTCGGCTTGAAACGGATCGGCACAAACCGGACGCCCTTGAGATTACGATCGTTCAAGTATTTCGCGAGTTTCTGTCCATCAAGCCACGGAGCACCGACAACTTCGAACGGCGTATCCGTGCCGCGTCCGACGCTGACGTTCGTCGTCTCGAGAAGACCGATGCCGGGATACAGCGTCGCTTCGTTTAGTGAACGCATATTCGGCGAAGGGTTGACCCAGGTCTGCCCCGTCTCGTCGAACCACATCGCTCGCGACCATCCTTCCATCTTGATCACGCGAAGATCCGCACCGATCTTTCGTTCAGCGTTCATCAGCTGTCCAAGCTCGCCGATAGTCAGACCGTATCGGACCGGAATGGTGTGAGCAGCGATGAACGAGAGTTTGTCTTCTTCGGCAAGAGAGCCTTCGACGGCGACTCCGTTGATCGGGTTCGGGCGGTCGAGAACGATAATTGGTTTGCCCAATTTACTCGCCTCTTCCATCACGTTCTTGAGCGTGGCGGTATAAGTATAGAAACGGGCACCGATGTCCTGGATGTCGTAGACGATGGCGTCGAGGTCCTGAAGTTGTTCAGGCTTCGGACGACGCATGCCGTCCTTATATAAGGAATAGACCGGCAGGCCCGTCTTCTCGTCCTTCGTGTCATCGATCTTTTCTACATCGAGTTCGCCGCGGATGCCGTGCTCGGGTGCGAAGAGTGAAACGAGCTTTACGTTCTTAGCCTCGAACAGTACGTCGATAGTCGGCTTCCCTGCGAAGTTTCGTCCGGTGTGATTGGTGACAAGTCCGATGCGTTTGCCTTCGAGTTCTTTGAACCCATTGCGTTCGAGAACATCGATTCCGTTGAGCACGGTCGCTGTCTGCGGCGATGACTGGAGCGCAAGCGTCCCGCTTGCCCCCGCGGCTTGCCGCCGGGATGCATCGACAACTTCCCTAAACCTCGGTATCTGTGCCGCGACCGCTGCGTTATATCTCGCCTCAGCCTCTTTCCATTTCTCGATCGGTGTGTCCTCGATCGCCGATGCGGCGATCGTCGCGACGCGTGCCCTCAATGAAGTGACGTCGCCTTTACCATCCGGATGAACTCGGTTCGACATGAAGACGACAAACGTCTGCGATGTCGGATCGATCCAGATCGAGGTGCCGGTGAAGCCGGTGTGACCGAACGAGCCGAGGGGAAACAGCTCACCGCGGTTCGATGAGAACGATGTGCCCATGTCCCAACCAAGTCCGCGAGTCGATCCATCTTCCGCAACGACATAAGGCTGCGTCATCCGAGCGACGGTTTGGGCGGACAAGATTCTTTTCGATTGCGGATTTCTTGCGGATTCCGCATTTAGGATGGCTCCGCCGTCCAGTAGCATTTGGCAGTAACCCGCGAGATCGTCCGCGGTTGAGAAAAGTCCGGCGTGCCCCGCGACGCCTCCCATTCGATACGCTGTCGGGTCGTGGACCTCTCCCCGGAGGATCATGTTTCCTTCCGATTCAGCTCCTTGAAACTGCGCACCAAGATAGCTGTTCTGACCTCCAAC